>JAFVQV010000007.1 GCA_017504645.1 Clostridia bacterium
ATTACAGTTTGATCTCGATCTCTACGCCGGCGGGGAGTTCAAGCCCCATCAGGGCTTCAACTGTTTTGTTGGACGGACGAAGAAAGTCGATCAGTCTCTTGTGGGTGCGGGATTCGAACTGTTCGCGGGAATCCTTGTACTTATGTACAGCACGCAGAATGGTGACGACCTCTTTCTCCGTGGGCAGCGGGACAGGCCCGGAAACGCGAGCGCCGGTACGGCGAGCGGTCTCCACGATCTTCTCGGCGGACTGATCCACCAACTGATGATCGTATCCCTTGATGCGAATTCTGATTTTTTCTTTGACTGCCACTAAAAACGCCTCCTTAAAAAATTTAGTTGGCGGGCGACGTTAAAACTGCACACTGCGCCGGGTGTTTCCTCCACGGCGTTTTTAAAACCGGATGCTTGTTTGGGCCCAAGCGTCCGGCACAGTTGTAACGTCTTGAAAAGACTGGCGGAAGATCCCGTCGCAAGTCCAAACAGACAGAGTGCAACTCTCTGCTGTCGGATCTTCCTTTACAGCTATTCCTTGTCGCCCGGTTTAAAATCGGACATACTCAGCGGAAAAACCGGCTGTTTGCAGCCGCAACCTCCCGCGTCATCGCATATCGTGCAGTCCTGCCTGACCGGAAAAAAGGGCGCAAAGACCCCACTTCCCATAGTCATGCCTATACATTCTACAACAACACTTCGCAAATTGCAAGTCTTTTTTTAAGTTTTTTTAAAAAATTTTTTACGCCAAAAACCCGCCTGCCAAGCGGGCTGGCGGGTATCTCTATATGTGCGTATTTCGCTCTCACCAACCACAAGATTTAGTGTTCGAATCCTCCTATATGATAAGGTATTATATATAAAAGGAGCAGGGCGAAATCGCCCTGCTCCCTTTCTTTACCAAATCGGTGCTACCACCTGGTGGTTGCTGGTATCGGTAACGGAATAATAGTGCTTGAGGATCTGAATATAGTTCCAGCCCGCCTCGTTGGCATAACCCACCGCACCCATCTGGCTGAGGCCCACACCGTGACCGTAGCCGCGAGTGGTAATGGTGATCTTGCCGGTAGCCGCATCATAGCTGGTGCGGAAAGCGTGAGAGCGAAGATCCAGCGCATCCCGCATACGGTGACCGGTGATCACGACCTTTGAGCCGCTGGAGGTCACATAATAGAAATTGGTGTGATACACCGCGTTCCAGGCATCGTCGTCACCGGGGGTATTGTTGCCGTCCCAAGACACCGCATACAGCGGCAGCTTGCTGTCGTCGGTGGTAAACAACTCCTCCGGAACGGTTCCTTTGCTGCCCACCCAGTTTTTGATCTTGGTATACAGCTGATCCCGCGTCATGGTCTTTTCGGTGACATAGCTCTCACCCAATGCCCGCGTGCCGTATTTGATAACCATCAGTTCATTGTCGTAAAGGCTGCGCACACTCATCTCATGCGCCAGCGTACCGCCCCAGACCTTGTTGCTGGAGGAGGTATACCCGGCGGTAGAGGAACTGTACTGCGTGCACAACAATCCCCCGCGAGCAGTGGTTGCCTTGGTGTTGACCAGCTTGACGCCCAACACCTCACCCACCGCATCGTAGATCTTTTTATGGGTCGCATTATTTAAATTGATGGCCTTGTAGGCAACGCCCGACACCGGTGTTTGTCCACCGTTGCTGCTATACAAGATATACGTGTATGTCGCCACCGCCTGTGCTTTTTGCGCCTCGGTAGACCGCACCATAGTAGTAGAACTTCCCAGCTCCGCGTTCACGATACCCGCGAGCAGCAGTTGCAATTCCGCTTTGGTGGTGGGCGGTCCGTAAACCGTACTGCCGATTTTGAAAGTGAAAAACTTCAGATACTCCGACTCGGCAAATTTTCCTGCCGCCAATCCGGTGGCAGGCGGCGTTGTCGCACCTGACGACGGCTTGGTAGTCGTGGTTTGTGCCTTAGTGGTAGTCGTCGTCGTGGTCGTCGTTTTGGTGGTTGTGGTGGTAGTCGTCTTTTTCCTGGTAGTAGTCGTCGTTTTCTTGGTCGTCTTACTGGATTCGGTTTTTTTGGTAGTGGTGCTTTGCGCCGCCGTGGTCTCCGTCGTCGTTTCCGCGGTGGTTGTGGTGGTAGTTTCGGTAGTAGAAGTCACCGCCTCGGTTTCAGTACCGCCGGTAGGCGTCGTAATATCCCCTTGCTGGATCTGCCACGCCAGCGGCATCAGCACGCTCTTGTTCTCACGAGCCCCGCTCAGGTCGTTTTCCTCCACCTCGTCGATGCGCACCCGCCGCGCCGCCACCACGATGCGCGCACCGTCAAAGCCGTAGTCGATGGGAGTGGTGAGCATGAGCAGCTCGTCCTCTTCCCACACACCCACCGGCGTATCGAACAGCGAGCGCTGACGGATCTCGGCCACATATTCCAAAAATTCATCCTCGTCGGCGAAGGTGTCCACCGTGTAATCAAAATTATCGGTGTACCGTTCCGCCTCGCCCACGATCATGACCGCAAACACCTTGTAAAGTCCCGTACGGAACAGGGTGTTCAGTTCAATGACGGAATGCTCCTTCAAAAACTCCAGATCGGTATACTCCGTCAGTTGAGAAAACATCTGCCCGTTACCCGGATTGTTGCCGTAGATCACCAACGATCGGCTGACCGCAGCCGCGCTCAGCGTCACATCGGCATCCAGATACGGCACCCCGTAGGTGGAGGGGTCATGATAAAAATCGCGACTCTCATAATACCCGTCGGAAGGCTCCCTCACCACGGGATAATGCACCTTGGTATCGGGAATGGTGACCCAGCCGCGCACATCACTGTTGGTGCGATACAGGGACATAAAACGGGATAAGATCCCGTCGGGATATTCAATTTTCCCGCCGTCGGTGTCCTCGGGCTGGCCCTGAGCGTACATTGCCTGCAGATCCTCAAACTCCTTTTGATTGAGATAAGGCGTCAGCACATACACATAGGATAACACCAGTGCCGCCACCAGCACCACCGCCAACGCGGCGATCCACAAGGAGCGGCGTGCCGCAAGCGATAACCGTTTGGGTTCCGCCTCTGCCACCGCAGCGGCATCGGGATATAACTTGTCCAGCATCTGCCCCCCTGCCATCACACCGGGCAGAGCCTCCAGATACCGCCGCGTCATATCCAGCGCGTGGGAGGTGGCCATATAGCGAACCTTTTCCCGATCATCTCCGCCGTGACCGGCGAATATCTTTTTCACCCACACGCGGCGGCTGTCCGCCAACGCCACATATACCGTGCCCACCGATTTCTCGTCATTCGGGTCGGGCTGGGCCATATCGGTGATACCGATACCGATATGCGCTTCTCCCACACGGCGAGCACCCATCGCCATGGCCGCCGCTGCTTCGGGCGACACGGCGCCGTGCTCCTCCAGCAGCTCCTCAGGGACCCCCAGCACCTGCTGCTTGATCTCCTGAGAATAAGCGGCAATGCCGCATTCAAACACCTCGGAGGCGTTAGGCACTTCCGCCAGCCGCCCCGACAGCATTCCCGCAGTGCAGGCCTCCGCCGTGGCGATCTTCAGATCCTTTTGCTTCAACAAGGACACCACGGTCTTTTGTAAACTGCCTTGATCCACGCCATACACCGCCACGCCCAGCCGTTCACGGATCTGGGCGATGATCGGCTCACACAGAGCATCGGCTTGCTCCACCGATTCCGCCTTGGCGGTCACTCGCAGCACCACTTCGCCATCCTTGGCGTAGGGGGCCACCGTGGGATTTTCCCCTTTCACCAGATCCTGCAGCCGCTCATCCACAGTGGACTCCGCCATACCGAACACCCCCACGGTGTGGGAGTGAATGGTGCCGCCGGACAAATGCGACAGATAAGGTGCCACATGCTCTGCAAACATAGGAATGAGTTCCCGCGGCGGGCCGGGCAGCAAGATCACGGTCTGCCCATACCGCTGCACGGCACAACCGGGGGCGGTGCCGTTATCGTTGGGAAACACCACGCAGTCTTGGGGCAGCATGGCCTGTTTTTGATTGTTTTGAGAATACTCGCGCCCCGTGTTTTCAAAATATTCACGGATGCGAGCCTCGGTCTCTTCGTGCAGCTCCAGCGGCAACTGGAAATACTCTGCCACCGTCTCGCGGGTCAGATCGTCCTCGGTAGGCCCCAGTCCTCCTGTGACGATCACCATGTCACAGCGGGACAGTGCCAGCTCCAGCGCGCTTTTCAGTCGCTCGGCGTTGTCACCCACCGTCGATTGATACAGTGTATCGATCCCGTAGGCTGCCAGCTCGCGGGACAAGAATTGGCTGTTGGAATTGAGAATATCCCCCAGCAGCAGTTCTGTTCCCACGGTCAGTATCTCAGCATTCATGGATCACACCTCCTGTATAGCGTTAGTCGGGGTACACCCTCAGCCGTCGGGCACCCTGCACGGCCTCCTCTACCAGTTCTTCCACAGGTAGAGCTTGCTCCGCCTCCTCCACCTGTTCCAAGCGGGGGCGGGTGCGAGGATGGCGAGGCGTAAATACGGTACAACAATCCTCGTAAGGCTGAATGGAAATGTCAAAGGTGTCGATGCGGCGGGAAAGGGCAATGATCTCGTCCTTGTCCATCCCGATAACGGGACGGAACACCGGCAACGTCGCCACCGCGTCGGTACAGGCAATGGCGGGGATGGTCTGGCTTGCCACCTGTCCCACGCTCTCGCCGGTAATGAGTGCGCCGCATTCGTTGTCCGCCGCCAGGCGAGAGGCAATGCGCATCATAAACCGCCGCATGATGAGGGTAAACAGGTCCTCGGGACAGGCACGCCCGATCTCCTCTTGAATACGGGTAAAGGGCACGATATACAGCGGGATATGCCCCGCGTACTCGCTGACCTTTTTCAGCAGCGAGATCACCTTTTGCTCCGCCCGCTCACTGGTATAGGGCGGGGAGGCAAAGTGGATGCCCGTCAATTCCACGCCGCGCTTCGCCATCATGTACGCCGCCACGGGAGAATCGATACCGCCGGAGATGAGGATGCCCGCTTTCCCACCGGTACCCACCGGCATGCCGCCGGCGCCCTCCTGCTGCGGGCCGTGAACGTATGCCGCGGATTCCCGCACTTCGATCCACACCGTCAGTTCGGGGTGATGCACGTCCACCCGCAGATGGGGATACTGCTCCAACAGATACCCGCCCACCTGTGCACATAACTGAGGTGAGGTCAACGGAAACCGCTTGTCCGCCCGCTTGGCCTCTACCTTAAAGGTCTTGGCGGACAGCAGCGCCTCCCGCAGATACTCCGCCGCCGCCTGCTGAATGGCACCTAGGTCTTTTTCCACCACGCTGGCGCGGGAAAAGGCGCACAACCCGAACACCTTTGCCACCCGTTCGCCCACCTCGTCCCAATCGGGGGTGTGGTCTACCGGCTCGATGTACACGGCAGATTGTGCCTTGTGCATATCAAATTTTCCCAGTGGCCGCAGGGCGCGGCGCAGATTTTTCAGGAGCACCGCCTCAAAGGTCCCGCGATTGAGTCCCTTAAGCGCCAGCTCTCCGTTTTTTATCAACAATATTTCCTTCACCAAGGAGATTCCTCTTTTCTTATTCCGTCGCCGTCGTCGTTGTGGTGACCGCTTCGGTGGTCGTGGTCGTGCTTTCCGTGGTCGTGGTCGTTTCCTCCGCCGTTGTAGTGACTTCGGTAGTAGTCTGGGTCACCTCGCCCGTCGCGTCGGTGGTGGTTGCTTCCGTTACCGTGGTACCATCGGCAGTGGTGCCCGCTGTGGTGGTTTCCCCTGCCGAGGTAGCCGCCGTGGAGGCGGTCGTGCCCGCAGACGGTGCCGTCGTACCATCCGACGTAGGTGCCGACACGGAGGTGGTCGTCCCGTCCGTAAGGGTCGTCTCACCGATGGTTGCCGAGGTCTCTCCCGACGGCAACGAGCTTACCGTTGTCTGTGCTTCCGTCGTGGAGGTGGTGGTCGTCGTGGTCGCGTATTCCTCCGGCACCTCCAGTTTCTGATTCTGATACCATGCCAGCGGATACAGCGCGTCCTCGTTCAATACGGTCTTGGACACGTCTACCTCGGGGCTTTCGCCCTCTCGCAGGCGGCGCGCCACCACCACCACACGCCCCTCTTTTAGGTGCGTGTCACGGGGATTGCCGCAGGTAGACAGCGTCAATAAGCGGTCACCCGCCTGCACATCCACATCGCCGAAATCGTACACGGAACGGCGGCGGATCTCGTCCACAAAATGCAAAAAGCTGTCAGCGCCTTGGAAGCGGGTGCGCAGGTAATTAAACACCGGTCCCTCAAATTCCTCCGCGTTGACTACCATCACCGCAAAAACCTTGTAGGTCCCCTGCTCGTACAGGGTGTTCATCGTCAGGGTGGTAATGAGGCGAGCACGATCCACCCGCCCCGTCGCCAGCCAGTTAAAACGAGAGAACATCAGCTGACTGTTCAGGTTGTGCCCATACACGATCCAGTTGTCGTCCTGCGTGTCGGGGGACAGATCGTTGCGGTAATCGAAGAACAGCGTTCCCGACTTGTTGTATTTCCCCCAAAAATCCTTGTTCAGGTACACATCGTTGTCCGCGGCCTGCACGATGGGATTATCGATAGCCCCCTCAAAGATCGCATCGTCGTTGCCCGATTTGAAGGTCATCCAGCCCCGCACATCGTTGTTGTTGCGATACAGGCGGTTGAATGCCGGATCCATCCCGTCGGGATACACCGTGTCGTCCATCCCGTCCGCAGGCAGGTCGTCGTCGTTGCCGGTATAGTACCAGTCGCGGAGCAAGCCTTGGGTCTCCTTGGTTTGTTGCGGCTGCCACCACAGATCATCCGCCAGATAATAGCCGGCTCCCACGAACACCAGCAGTGCCATCCAAAACGCCAGCTTGCGCACCCATTCACGGGCAGGATCCTGCACCACGGGAATCACGGTACGCAACCCGTTCACGATTCCTTTTACAATCCGTTTCATAGCTTTCTCCTTTGTAGGGTGGCGGTGGCGTCGCCCAGGGCGGCGCACAGCCGTGCCACCTCGTCCTCGGTGTTGTGACGGGAAAAACTGATACGCAGCGCCCCGTCGATCTCGGGCTCAGGCAAGCCCATGGCGGTCAGCACCCGACTGCGCTTACCACGGGCACAGGCAGAGCCACCTGACACGTAAATGTCCCGCGCCGCCAAAAAGTGCAGCAGCGTCTCACTGCGAAATCCCATAAGGGAAACATTCACGATATACGGCACGCCGTTTTCGGGCAAGTGCAGTCGCACCTCCGGCAGCTCTTGGAGACCCGCAAGCAGTGCCCGCTTCAGCGCGGTGTACTGCCGTTGCTGTTCGTCAAAAGGCGGCACCGCGGCAGCTGCCGCGCCAAATCCCACGATAGCGGGAAGCGGCTCCGTGCCTGCCCGCAGACGATGCTCCTGCTCGCCGCCCAGCTGCCGCGGCAGTATCCGCACGCCTTTGCGAATGTATAGCGCGCCGCATCCCTTGGGACCGTGTATTTTGTGACTGCTCACCGTCAGTGCATCCACACCCCATCGCGTGGCTTTGATGGGCAGCTTTCCCACCGCCTGCACACAATCGGTATGAATCAGCGCCTGCGGCGCGCGGGCACGCACCAGCCGCACTGTCTCGGCAATATCGGTGTATGCCCCCGTCTCGTTGTTGACCATCATCACGCTGACCAGCGACGTGTCCTCGTCACAGGCATCGGCGATCTGTGCAGGGGAGATCGTCCCGCCGGCGTCGGGCGCCACCCGCGTCACCTGCCAACCCTGCTGTTCCAATTCATCAAAGCAAGCCGCCACCGAGGCGTGCTCGTAGGCGGTAGTCACCGCCTTGTGGGAACGGCGCGCCTTTGCCGCTGCACCGCCCAGTATCGCCAGATTGTTGGCCTCCGTGCCGCCGCTGGTAAAAAACACCTGTGCGGGCTCGGCACCGATGAGCGCCGCCACCTCGCCGCGAGCACGGTTGAGTTCTTCCTCGGCGGCGACCCCCATAGAATGTAAAGAGGACGGGTTGCCGTACTGCTCGGTCATGCACCGCACCATGCGTTGCACTGCCTCCTCGCATACCTGCGTGGTGGCGCTGTTGTCCAAATACGCCATACCGTCACCTCCTTGCAAAAATCAACAAAAACTCAGGGTAATTATACACTATTTTTTTGCCAAACACAACCCCCTTTCCGCCGTCACCTTTCGAGGGCTTTTTTCATTTTTCGGCAAGTCCCCCCTTGCAATCTTTCGTCTCCACTGCTATACTACTATTAATATCAGGATAGAGTGGGTCGAAAACATGAGTACATTTCAACTGATGCAGCGCCATGAGATCATGGAAGGCTGCTTTAAAAAAGTACAAAAAATGGTGGCCCTTTGCGCCATCGAGGCCCTGAATCAGTCCCTTCCCGAAACATGGTTTACCGATCTGATCGCCGATGAGCAACAAAAATTAAATCAAAAAAAATTTGTTCCCATCCTGCATGTGCGCAAGAACGAAAAGGTGGAATTAAAAATCGACACGCCTGAAAAAATCGATTTTCAAGCTGTCATCAAGATCATCACCAAAAACAAAGCCCAGCGGGATCCGCTGGCCAAGCAATTTTCGCTGAATACCACCGCCTTGACCGATCTGGGCGATAAACTGATCGACCTGCGCAACAAGATCATTGCCCATGAGGGCGCCCAGGAAATGCTGAAGGATCTGCACACCCGCACACCCGAGGAGCAGCAGGAGATCATCTACAACTATAACCTACTGATGGTAGGCTTTATTCAATTTTTATCGTACTTTCCCACCATTCAGATTGGCGACGACTCACCGTTTTACGAGCAGGCAACGCAGGAATGGGACAACACCAAAAACCGTCTTAAGATCGTGCGGTATTCGGTGGAGCAGGTCATCGCAGAGGAACACTTACCCGTATCTCCGCGGGAATTTTCCGCCATCTGCTCCCGCATTCACATCACCGCCTATTCCGAAAAAGGACAGCGGTACTTCTTCACCGACGAATATGAAAAGGACATCGAGGCCATCCGTGTCATCGCGGAACTGCAGCAGCAAGCGACCACCCCTGCACCGACACCGCTGTTTGTTCAGTCAAAACCCCAAAAGAAAACGCCCTACGCACTCATCGCCGTGCTGGTCGGTGTGATCTTGCTGTTGATCTCTCTGCTGATGTGGGTATTGTGGCTGCTTCCTCAATGGAGCGGCTCCGATGACACCACCACTACCACCACCGTGGCGGCAGGCACGCCGTTACCGAGCGGCACCACCGTCGGTTCACCCTCTTCCGACACCGGCAGTTCCGCCACCACGACGGTCGCCGTACCTACCGGTACCCATATCCGCGGTGAGGGCTCCTTCGGCGGGCTGACCCTCCGCATCGATCAAAAAGCCGCCGGCACGTTGATGTTCACCTACGAAAACGACCACCGTATGGCTTATTCGCTGGGTTGGGTCAACCAAGCGGAGGTGGTGATCGAGACCTCTGTCAAGACCTATTACGGCAGTGTGATCTCCAATAATATGACTCATAAAATCGGAAAAAACGCCAGCGGTGAATATATGGTCAGCCTCCCCGAAGACGTGGAGGGCGTCATTTCCCGCGTCACCGTCAATAACGTTTGTCCGCTGGATGAAAGCGGCCTGCCCAGTATCATGGGCTCCGAAGGTACCTCCATCCGTATTCCCATCACCTACTATTAAAAGGAGCTGCGCCTATGTCTTTCCCCGGTATTGCTTCCACCGATATTTATCTGCCCGCCGCGGGCATCGACCTGCACAAATGGGCGGTGGTCGCCTGCGACCAATTCACCTCCCAGCCCGAGTACTGGCACGCCGTGGAAGCCACCGTCGGGGACGCCTCCTCCACCCTTCGCCTGATCCAGCCGGAGGTGTTTTTGGAGCAGGGTGATAACACCGCCAAGGTCAACGCCACCATGCAGCAGTATCTGGAGGACGGCACACTGGTGCCCGCCGTCCGTGATGGCTTTGTAGTGGTGGAGCGAAGCACCCCTGCGGGCAAACGCCTGGGTCTGATGGCGGCACTGGATCTGGAATGCTACGATTTCACCACCGGCACGCTGCTCACCCGCGCCACCGAGGGAACGGTCGCCGACCGCCTGCCCCCGCGGGTAAAAATTCGTCAAAACGCGCCGTTGGAGCTGCCCCACGTGCTGGTACTCATCGATGATCCCGATCGCACGGTCATCGAGCCGCTGTTTGCCGCCAAATGCGGCGAGCAGCCGCTGTACGACGTGGAGCTGATGCAGGATGGCGGTCATCTGCGGGGTTGGGCCGTGGAGGACGAGCCCTGCAAGACCTCCCTTGCCGCCGCCCTAAACGCCCTGAACACCAAAGCTAACGGCTTTTTGTACGCGGTGGGTGACGGAAACCACTCCCTCGCCACCGCCAAGATCTGCTGGGAGAACGTAAAAGCCACCCTGTCCCCCGCTGAGCAGGTCACTCACCCCGCCCGCTATGCCTTGGTGGAACTGGAAAACCTCCACGACGAAGCGATCCTGTTCGAGCCCATCCACCGCGTGCTGTTCCACGTCGACGCTGACGACCTGCTCCGCGGCTTTTCCAATTACGTGGCGGCGCAGGGCATGTCGCTGACAGACGGTGAGGACATCGTGTTCGTAGATCACGGCGGCTACTCGCTGGCAAATGCCGCCGGCATGCTGCCCGTGGCGGTATTGCAAAACTTTTTGGATGAGTATCTCAAGACTCACCCTGCCACCATCGACTACATTCACGGCGAGCAAACAGTGCGCGACCTGTGCGCCGCCCCCGACGCGGTAGGCATTTTGCTGACCGGCATCCCCAAGGACGGCTTTTTTGACGGTATCCGCGCCGGCGGGCACTTCCCTCGTAAGACCTTTTCCATGGGCGAAGCCCCTGAAAAGCGCTATTACATGGAAGCTCGCAAAATCCGATGACAAACAAAAGGGACGACCTGACGGGTCGCCCCTTTCCTATTTGGCGCCTTAAGGCGCCAATCAAAAACGCCCTGCCGATGGCAGGGCGTTTCGTTATTCTTCTGTGACGAGTTCCTTTTTCTCGATATGTACCGTCTCAATGCGGCGCTCCTCCATGCTGAGGATGGTAAATTCCAACCCTTC
>JAFVQV010000064.1 GCA_017504645.1 Clostridia bacterium
AAGCCAATGTGGCAGAGATCAACCTGCTCAAATCCAAAGTTGTAAACGAAGTAACTAAGCGCCTGGTGAACTGTGAAAAGCAAAAGATCAGTATTCCGCTGGGCAATCTGATCGGTGGCAGCTTTTTCACAGGCCGCGGCCCGTTTTTACCCCTGACGATCCACACCGGCGGTTCGGTGATCGCCACGCTCGACGATGCTTTTACGGATGCGGGGATCAATCAAACCTGCCATTCCATCTATATGAAGATGACTGTGATGATGACGGTGTTACTTCCCATGGAGCGAAGATCGCTGGAGTTGGAAACACAGTTTCTGATCAGTGAAACGGTGATCGTGGGTGAGGTGCCCGACTCGTACACCAACATGGATTTGGGCGGCAGTGAATCTCTGGAGAAAATTTTTGGTATCGGTGATTGAAAGATGCGCAAAAATTGTATATAATGAAAACCGTAAGGATGTGAGCTCATGGATTTTGAAAGTGCCCGCTTGCGCATCGAGGAGCTACGTCGGCAGATCGAGTATCACAGCCGTCGCTACTACGATGAGGATGCACCGGAAATTGAAGATGATGAGTTTGACGCGCTGACGCAGGAATTGCGTCGGCTGGAAGAGGCGTATCCGCAGCTGATTACAGCGGACTCCTATACGCAGCGTGTGCACGGGGAAGTGTCCCGCCAGTTCACACCGGTGATTCACGAAGTTCCTCTGGGTAGCTTACAGGATGTGTTTTCTCTGCAGGAACTGCGGGGTTTTGATGCACGGGTGCGGGAAACCATTCCGCAGCCCATGTATGTGGTAGAGCCTAAGATCGACGGCTTGTCCATCGCTTTGGAGTATCAAAATGGTGTGTTTGTTCGTGGCGCTACCCGCGGAGATGGCCAAACAGGGGAGGATGTTTCCGCCAATTTACGCACCATTGAGTCTATCCCCGCCAAACTTGTCAAATCCCTTGATCGCGTGATCGTGCGCGGTGAGGTGTATATGCCGCGTCAGCGCTTTGCAGAGTTGGTGGCGCGGCAGGAGGAAAATGGGGAAAAACCGTTTAAAAATCCCCGTAATGCAGCAGCAGGCTCCCTAAGACAAAAAGATCCGACGGTCACCAAGGATCGTCGGTTGGATATTTTTGTGTTTAATTTACAGTTGTTGGAAGGGGCTGACGTGTCGGCTCATGCGGAATCGCTGGAGCTTATGCGTGAGTTGGGTTTCTCGGTCATTCCGTTTTACCGTCGCACCGGTTCCATTGAGGAGGTGCTGGAAGAGGTGGAGCACATCGGCGCGTTACGTTCTCAATTGCCCTTTGACATTGATGGCGCGGTGGTTAAGGTGGACGGTTTTGAAGACCGTCATCGGTTGGGAACCACTTCGAAATTCCCCAAATGGGCGGTGGCGTACAAGTATCCGCCGGAGGAAAAAGAAACGGTACTGCGCGATGTGGAGATTACCGTGGGACGCACCGGCGTACTGACGCCTACCGGCATTTTTGATCCGGTAACGCTGGCAGGCACGACTGTCAGTCGTGCCACCTTGCATAACGAGGATTTTATTCGGGAAAAAGCGCTGAACATTGGCGATACGGTGGTACTGCGCAAAGCAGGGGACATCATTCCCGAACTGGTTCGTGTGACCCGTCACGTCGGCAATACCGTGTTTGAATTGCCCACGATTTGCCCCTCCTGCGGCGAAGTGGTTTCCCGCGAACAGGATGAGGCCGCATTGCGTTGTGTCAATCCTGACTGTCCTGCCCAGCGGCTGCAAAATTTGATTCATTTTGCTTCCCGTGATGCTATGGATATCGAGGGATTAGGTCCCGCAGTACTGGAGCAGTTGGTGGACGAGGGGCTCGTTACGCACATTTACGATCTGTATACTCTGGATCGTCAGCAAATCGCCGCCTTGGACCGCTTGGGCGAAAAATCGGCGGATAACCTGTTGGAATCCATCGAACATTCCAAAGAAGCGGATCTGTCTCGCTTGTTGTTTGCTTTTGGTATCCGCCACATTGGACAAAAAGCCGCCAAATTATTGGCACAGCGCTTTGGTACCATGGAAGCGATCATGAACGCTTCGGTAGAGGATGTGCTTACCATTGACGGCTTTGGGGAGATTATGGCACAGTCGCTGGTGCGATTTTTCCGTTTGGATACCTCTCGAAGGCTGGTGGAAAAGCTGCGCGAGGCGGGCGTGAACATGGACTGCCAACTGCAGCAGAGCGACCGTCGTTTTGAAGGGATGATCTTTGTGCTGACAGGGACGCTCCCATCCATGACGCGGGATCAGGCTTCGGCGCTGATCGAGCAGTATGGTGGTAAAACCTCCGGTAGTGTGTCTAAGAAAACGACCGTCGTGTTGGCAGGTGAAGATGCGGGTAGTAAGCTGACGAAGGCGCAGGCATTGGGTATCCGCATTATCGACCAGAACGAATTTGAAGCCATGCTGGCGAACTGATAGGGTGTATTTGTGATATAAAGAGGAACGAGTATGTTAAACGGGATCAAAGTTGTATTTTTGGACGTGGATAATACCCTGTTGGATTTTAATGCCTGCTCCCGTCTCTCCATGGAAAAATCCTTTGCCGAATGCGATCTGCCATTTGAG
>JAFVQV010000008.1 GCA_017504645.1 Clostridia bacterium
CCGCCTGCCGCCATCAGTGCATAGGCGGTTACGCCCAAATGGGGCATGTTTTCTTCCATCAGGATCAAGGTGCCCGGCCACAGCATAGAGGTGCACAAGCCGGTCAGCACACACGCTGCCATGGAGACTATACTGTTGGAGGACAGACCCGCCGTCACATAGCAGGCCGTGGCGCCGATCATCCCGCAAAGCAGTACGGTGGAGATGTGTTTCCCATGCTTGGCATACAGGGTCCTGCCCAGACCCAGCAGGATGGCAAAGGCGGTAAGTCCCACGATATCGCCTACCGCTTTCGGAATGTGTAGGGCGGTTTCCATATAGCCGGAGATCCAGTTCGTCATGGTGTTTTCCGTCGCGCCGCCCAGAAAAATGCACGCCACGCAAAGCATTAGTCCAACGGTTTGCTTTTTTGCCGTATGAGATGTACCGCTGTGGGAAATATTCAGTTCGGGCAGGGGAGAGGTACAGAACAGGATGCCGGATAGGATGGGGAGCGTTGCCCAGAACATGGTTAAATACATCCAGTTTTCTGTTCCGAACAGTTTCAAAAACAGGGTGCTGATCGTTACCACGCCCACCACGCCGTAGGCATACAGCGAGTGGAGCAGGCTCATTTCCCGCTGGGGATTATCTGAGGGAATGGCCGCAATCAACGGGCTGAGCAGTACCTCGCCCAGACCCGCGGCCACCGAAAACACAACCGTGCCCACGACCAAGCCTATGTAAGCGTATTGGGGGAACAGAAGCGGGATCAGCGCATAGATCAGTAGGCCCGCTGAGGTGAGAAACGGCATGGTCCGAATGGTGTTATGAATATGAAACCGCTTGGGGAAAAAGCTAAAGATCAGATCAATCATCAATTGCGTGCAGAAGTTGATAAGCACCAAAGTCCCCAGTAAGGTGTATGAGATGCCGTACATCTCCCGAAAAGTTACAAACAGGATAGGCGGCAGGCTGAAGGCTGACGCTGCGGAAAGATAGGAAAAATGGCAGGCACGCCTGGTTCTCTTGAAATTCATGGCATTCCTCCGAAACACGCTGTTTGGATACAGTATATCACCCTCTTTTGACAAAGTAAACCATTGAATTTGGTACGGTGCATCGAAATATAATCGAAGTTAAAATCGGGAATATTTCCCCCTGAAACGCGCATAACAAACACAAATGTACAAATGGGGGAACGAGGATGCCGGAAAGAAAAGGGGAACACACGATCTCGCTGTCGGGGCGCCCCACTGTGTTGGGATACGCGTCGGTGGTTGGCAAAAAAGAGGGGGAGGGTCCTCTCGGAGCGGGCTTCGACGCGGTGTTTGAGGATACCCGCATGGGTGAAAAGACTTGGGAAAAAGCCGAAAGCCGTCTGCAAAAGGAGGCCTTCAACCGCGCATTGGATAAAGCGGGCTATTCACCGTCGCAGGTCAACGTGCTGTTTACCGGCGATCTTCTCAACCAGAACATCGCCTCCACCTTCGGCATGCGGGAGAGCAACGTGCCGCTTGTCAACCAATTCGGCGCCTGCTCCACGATGGCACAGACTCTCGCCATGGCGTCAATTTTTGTGGACAGCGGTGCCGCTGATGTGGCGGCGGCGGTCACCTCGTCCCATTTTTGCACGGCAGAGCGGCAGTTTCGTTTTCCTTTGGAATACGGCGGCCAGCGTACCCCCACCTCTCAGTGGACAGCCACGGCGTCCGGCGCGGTGATCGTGGGATTGGGCGGGGGAAAGGTGCATATTGCCGATGTGTGCATTGGGCGCATCGTGGACGCAGGTATCACCGACATGAACAACATGGGTGCCGCTATGGCACCGGCGGCTGCCGATACCCTGCTGCGCTTTTTCCGTGATACCGGCACCAAACCGTCGGATTACGATTTTATCGCCACCGGCGATTTGGCGGCAGAGGGCAGTGCGTTGCTCAGACAACTGACCGAAGCGGAGCAGGTGTCCTTGGGAGACGATTATTTTGACTGCGGCATGCTGATCTATGACCGTGAAACCCAGGATGTGCACGCGGGCGGGTCCGGTTGCGGTTGTTCGGCGGCGGTACTGTGTTCGCTCATATTGGGAAACCTGGAGCGCGGCGTTTGGAAAGACGGCTTGTTTGTCGCTACCGGTGCTATGATGTCGCCCACCTCCTCTCAGCAGGGCGAAAGTATACCCGGTATTGCACATTTGATCCATTTGAAGACCAATTGAACATCGTCGCCCTCTCCGCTGTGGCGGAGGGGGCGTTTTATGTCAAAAAACTTGCAATCCGGGATAAAATATGATACAGTATCCAGTAGTATTTGCACCAATTGACAGAGGAGGACTGACTTGTGGCAAAAAAAGTGATCCTGTGCGCGGACAGCACCTGTGACTTGAGCCCCGAGCTTATCGAACGGCATCAGGTGCACATTTATCCGTTGCATGTCATTCTGGAAGATAAAACCTACGCTGACGGCGTGGATCTGACGCCGGATCAGATATATGAGGTGTACCGCGAAAAGCAGGTGCTTCCCAAAACAGCAGCAGTGAACACGGCAGAATATATCGATTTCTGCAAACCGTTTATCGACGACGGCTGTGAAGTGGTGTACATTTCGTTGGGATCGGGACTTTCTGCTTCTCACAATAACTGCCGTTTGGCGTCGGAGGAGTTGCCGGGGCTGTATGTGGTGGATAGCCGCAACCTTTCCACGGGCAGTGGTCTGCTGGTGTTGGAAGCGGCGGAGCGCATTGCCGCCGGTATGCCTGCCGAGCAGGTAGCTAAGGAGGTACAGGACCTCACCTCTAAGGCACATGCCAGTTTCGTTCTTGATACGCTGGAGTTTTTGTATAAGGGCGGTCGCTGCTCTGCCCTAGCAATGTTCGGTGCCAACCTGCTCCAGCTGAAGCCCGGCATTGAGGTAAACAATGAAAACGGCACCATGGGCGTCGGCAAAAAATACCGTGGCTCGCTGGATAAGGCATTGCAGCAGTATGTTAAGGATAAGCTGGAGGGTCGTACCGACATTCGTACCAACCGCGTGTTTATCACCCATTCCGGTATTTCTGATGAACGTATCGCCATGGTGAAATCGTTGGTGGAGCAGTACGGTAATTTTGATGAGATTCTCATCACCCGCGCCGGCTGCACCATTTCGTCCCATTGCGGTCCCAACACACTGGGTGTCCTGTTCATGACAAAGTAAAAAAACAAGAAAGCGCCCCTGTGCCGCGGCACAGGGGCGCTTTTTATGTGTGTGTTATTCCGTGGGACGGCGTGCGGTAATGAATCGCTCGGTCCAGTAGGAAAGGCTCAGTTTTTGGATCTTGGTCGGGCTGTTGGGATTGTTGCAGGAAACGAATTGTTTGTTGCCGATGTAGATGCCGCAGAAATCAGGCTTGCCACCGATATTGTTGCAGAACACCAAAATATCGCCTACCTGCAACTGATCTGCGGGGACTTCCTGTCCATACTCTGCCATAGACGAGGCTTTGCGGGGAACGGTGTATCCGTTCTGCTTGTAGCAGTAGACCACAAAGCTGGGGTTATCGAAGGCGTCGGGGCCGTTGGCACCGTTCTTGAAAGGCGTACCAATCAGCGACACTGCCAGTTCCGCAATGGCTTTGCCTTTTTCAGTGCTACCCTCGCCATCGATGATAACGGGAGCCGTCGTCGTGGTGGAGCCACCTGCTGTACTGTTTGAATCGGAGGAAGGGGTGGTAGCACCATCATTAGCAACGGTTGTCGTGGTGGTAGTCGTAGTTGTGGTCGTGGGATCTGTACGGATGACCACATTTTCAGGTGCTTTGGTGATGACGGTCGGCGCAGGTGCCGAATCACAGGCACACAGCAACACCGTCAGCAGCAGACAAAGACTCATCATACCGGTTAAAATTCGGAATTTCATCGTTCATCACCTCATATTATCAGTCTAAACGAATCTATGCAAAAAAGCAATAAAAATCCCGAAAAATTTGCTTTTTTTTAAAATCTCTTGACAA
>JAFVQV010000065.1 GCA_017504645.1 Clostridia bacterium
ACCGGCAAAGCGTTGATGCTGATCTTGCCGCCCTTGAGGGTTTCCGAAATGCCATTATAGGTGGCTGTGACCGCTACCGCGCCCAAAGCCTGCGTCTTACCCGCCGTCCCTTTCGGCAGTGTCAGTGTTCCGCTGTAGGTCTGAAAATCCGATTCGGTACCGGTGTTTTCGTCCTCTTTGGTAGAGGTGGGCAACAAAGTAATGGTCTGGGAACCGAGGGTGGCTTTCACCGTAGAACCAATACGAGCCATGGCGCTGATCACGAACGGATTGCCGCCGTCCACCTTCATGTCGTCTTTCGGCGACACGCTTTCCACCAAGGTCTGCTTATAGGTGATTTTGTAAGTACGCGTCACACCCTTGTGGGAAAACTCAAAGGTGTTGACGCCGATCTTTAGGTCATAGGTTTGGGTGAAAAATCCGTGCTGTGCACTAAGCTCTATCGTTTCGCCGTTGATGGTCAAGGGGAAATTGGTGTCGCCACCGCCCTCAAACTTAATGGTAGAGTTGGTGGTAGTGGAAGTGGTTTTTTTCGGGGAAGTGACGGTGAGGGATTTATAAATAAATTCCTCATTCAACGTGCCGGCGTAAGCCTTTTGCAGAGCCTCGGCAAGTCCCAACTTATCATTGGCAAGCGCCGTTAAGGAATCGTAGGCACTCCCCTGCCACGCGTTGGCCGCCTCACAGTACAGATATTGCTGCGCCAACTGGTCGGTAAGTTTCCATCCGGCTTTATACGACCCAATCGTATTGGCTGAATGAGATATGTACAGCGGCACTTTCGTCTCAACGGCAACCGCATCCCACCAATCCAGCACCTTTTGGAACGGGGCAGTCGGATGGGTAGTTGAGGTGTAGTTCTGCACCATGACGCAATTAAACAGCCCCTGCTTGATCCAGGAAAGCGTATCCGCAGCACCGTCGGTGTATTCCTCGTAATATTCGCCGGTATCGGAGCCCCGCTCGTCCACGGACTTGTGCGCCCACACGCCCGTAGAAAGCAGACCTACATAGAAGTCACGGTCAACGGTGCGAATGGCATTCACCACCCGCGGAATCAAGGCGTTCAGTGCTTTTTCAAAGGAAGCTCGATCCTCTTTGGTCTGCTTCAACGTAAAAGAATAGCCGGACAGGAAAAAGCCGTCAAAGGCGTGCTTCTGAGCCTGTTCCGTCACAATGCGGAGCACTCGATCCACATCGTCCGCCTTTCGCAGATCCCACAAATCATCCTGTGCATGCAGATCCAGCACACCGTACACAAACAGGCCCTTTTCACGAGCACGGGACAGGATATATTGCAGCGGTTCAAAGGCGGTACCGTCCGCCTCCTTCAACGAGTAGCATTCCAACAATTCCGTGGTATACACAGCCTCGCCCTCGTCGTCCATGGGCAACAGTAGCGTGTTAAAGCCCCATTTTTCAATTTGGGCAAACGCGGTATCGATCTGTTTTTTCACCGTAGCGGTACTGTTACTGTGAGAGGTAAGATAATCCACATCGGGTGTCAACCAAACGCCTTTCATTTCCTCAGGAAATGCGTATTCCGGATCGGGTTCGGGAGGCAAAGTGGTTTGTGTCGTGGTGGTTACGGACTCGGTGGTACCTGTCGTTCCCGCAGGGGAAAACACCGAGGCAACCGAGTCCAGCAAGCCCGTCTGGATCACTGCCACGCACGCACCCGCCAGCACCACCACAGCCACCACCACCAATATGGTGACACGCACCGCCAGCGGTACGGTGGTCTGTCTCCCATGCTTTACCATCGTTTTTACCTCCTATCGGTCCTACAGAACCGACAACAAATTTTCTATTTCTTTCTTAGCAACCGCCAAGTCGCTATCATTCTTAAAATCCACTACCGCACAAGTAGTAGGATCAAACACCGTTGCACAGTAGAAGAAAATGCCCTTTATATTCTGCTGCCGCAGATACTGCACCGACCGTTTCATGATATCGGTGTTATCCGCCCATTCGGTTTTTCCGGCACCGGCATACGTGTCGCTCTTCAGCCCGATCTTGTACAGAGCAAGTCCTACGCACAGCTTCACCGAAGTGTGCCGCGGATACCCTTTCCAAGTTGCCACCATCTTATCCAAGGCGGCGGTGCTGTGTTCAAATCCGAAATACAACTGAGGGCAAATATAATCCACATAACCGCTCTGACTCATCCATTTTTTGACATCGGCATACAGTTTGTTGTAGGTGTTGTCGGCGTTATGGGCAGGTGAAACGCCGAACACCTTGCCCTTACTTTTGACCAGCGTATAGGTGCCGGATACCAGCGCGTCCACACCGGCACGCCGCAGATCGGCATTGGTCGTATCCCCCGATCCATCGGACGGATAAAAGTAATCGTCGTATTGTACGCCATCAATAGCATAATTGTTCAGCAGTTCCCGAATACCGTCCAAAATCAGGGCTTGCGCCGTGGTGGAGGTGGGCGCGTAGTAATATCGCCCTGCTGTATCCTTAAAAGTGGGAACATCTTTGACAACATACGCGCTATTGAACCCCACTCGATACGGGTTGACCCACGCGTGCAGTTGCATGCTTCTCTTATGCGCTGCTTCCACGGCATATGTCAGCGGATCAAAGCCCGCCGACAGCAGTTTGCTGACGGAGGACGCCGCCTTAAAGATCGCCGAATCATAATATGCATCGCTATTGGCGCGCACATGAAAAAAGATCACGTTGATCCGTGCATCCGCCAGCATATCAAACAGATTGTCGATAGCCGCTTTCGCCTGCGCTGCCGTAGCACATTTAGAAAAGAGGGCATTCAGTTCTATATACGAGACCCACGCGCCGCGCATTTCCGACGGCAGCACCGTAGGCGTGTTAGCCACTGTAGGCTTCGTAGTGGAAGGCTTTGCGGTGGTTGATTTCGTAGTTGAGCGTTTGGTGGTCGTAGTCGTCTTGACCGTTTTGGAAACAGATGGCAAGGTTTGGGTCGTAGTATCCGTGGTAGACTCTCCCATTGAAGATAAGCTATCGGCGGTTGTGGTAATAACTGCCGTTTCCGTAGTGGTGACATTGGAAGAGGCGTTCGTGCCGGTCGTAGGAGCCGATACTCGTTGTCCACAGGCACACAGCAGCACCACTCCTGTGACAACCAACGCCAACCAAGCGATCCTTTTCCTCACGCGCTCACCTCCGTTTGCTTTCCTATCATATCAAAAAATGCGACATCGTTCAATCGTTTTCAACAAAAACCAAAATGGAAAGTTTTACATCCTATGGTATGCGCATATCCCTTATTTAAGACCGCCGCGGCGGCTGTCCAGATAGTCCTGCAAAATGATGGTCGCTGATACCGTATCCACAATACTCTTGCGCTTTTTCCCCCGCACATTGGTCTCGTTTAAAAACCCGATGGCAGATACCGTTGTCAATCGCTCGTCCCGCATGATGACCGGCAAGCCTGTCACGGCACGCAATTTCTCGGCGAATTCCAGTGCATGGCGGGCACTTTCGCCCTCGCTGCCGTCCATGTTGCGGGGCAAGCCCACCACGATTTCGGCGGCACCATGCTCCGCGGCGAGCGCCGCCACCTGCTGCAGTAGACGATCACGATCGTGCATGGTAACGGTGCCGATCGGCGATGCCAACAAGCCACTTGCATCGGAAATGGCGATGCCCGTACGTGCCACACCCAAATCTACCGCTAACACTTTCATTTTGCCGCCGCCCTTCGTCATATTTCTTCTATTTTATCATATCGTGTATTGTTACGCAAATACTTTTGTGTTTTCGCAATCCCGACTTTCAATTCCGTCAAAAAAGTCGTTGAACGTTGAAAAAAATCAAAAAAATAACAATTTTTGAAATTTTTACACAAAGTTATTGCATTTATAATCGTGCCTTGTTATAATGAAACTAATCTTTTTTAGTGAGGAGAAATGGTTATGTCCTATGTTGAATCCGTTTTGGAGTCCGTTATCAGCAAGAACCCCGGCGAGCCGGAGTTTCACCAGGCGGTAAAAGAGGTTTTGGAATCTCTGGCACCTGTTGTGGAGAAGCATCCCGAATATGAAGCCGCCGGTCTTTTGGAAAGAATCGTTGAGCCTGAGCGCGTCATTATGTTCCGCGTACCGTGGGTAGACGACAACGGCAAGGTGCAAGTCAACCGCGGCTACCGCGTGCAGTTCAACAGCGCTATCGGCCCCTACAAAGGCGGTCTGCGTTTCCACCCCTCCGTCAACCTGAGCATCATCAAATTCTTGGGCTTTGAACAAACCTTCAAGAACTCTCTCACCAGCCTGCCCATCGGCGGCGGTAAGGGCGGCTCCGATTTCGACCCCCGCGGCAAGAGCGATCTGGAGATCATGCGGTTCTGCCAGTCTTTCATGACGGAGCTGTATCGTCACATCGGCTCTCATGTGGACGTTCCCGCCGGCGATATCGGTGTCAGCGGCAAGGAGATCGGCTATCTGTTCGGTCAGTACAAGCGCATTCAGAACAATTTTGAAAACGCGGTACTTACCGGTAAAGGCCGTTCCTACGGCGGTAGCCTGATCCGTCCCGAAGCCACCGGCTACGGCGCCGTGTATTTCTGCGACGAGCTGCTCAAGAGCTACGGCGAGGATATCAAGGGCAAGACCTTCGCCATCTCCGGTTTCGGCAACGTGGCTTGGGGTGCAGTGCTGAAGGTCAACCATCTGGGCGGTAAGGTGCTCACCATCTCCGGTCCCGACGGCTATGTATACGACGAAAACGGCATCACCGCCGACAAGGCTGCCTACATGCTGGAAATGCGCGCTTCCGGCCGCGACAAGGTGCAGGATTATGCCGACAAATTCGGCGTGAAGTTCTACGCCGGTCAAAAGCCCTGGGGCGTCAAGGTGGACGTGGCTATGCCCTGCGCCACTCAGAACGAAGTACAGCTGGCCGACGCGAAAAACTTGGTCGCCAACGGTGTCAAATACTATGTGGAAGTCGCCAACATGCCCACCACCTTCGAGGCTGTGGAGTACCTGCGTGAGAACGGCGTAGTCATTGCTCCTTCCAAGGCGGTCAACGCCGGCGGCGTAGCGGTCTCCGCTTTGGAAATGAGCCAGAACAGCCTGCGTATGTCCTGGTCTGCAGAAGAGGTCGACGAGAAGCTGCACGGCATCATGGTGAACATCTTCAACGCCTGCAATTCCGCCGCCAAAGAGTACGGCATGGAGGGTAACCTTGTTGCGGGTGCCAACATCGCCGGTTTCCAAAAAGTCGCCGAAGCCATGATGGCACAAGGTATTGTTTAATCCCATTTGAGTACATAACCAATCACATAAAAACTCCCCGCGGCAGGAAACTGCCGCGGGGAGTTTTTTACTATCATTATTCGGGAT
>JAFVQV010000066.1 GCA_017504645.1 Clostridia bacterium
GCCGTTACTTTTGAAACGACGGTGGCTCCTAAGACGGCAACCGATGGTGCCAATACGGTGGGCTTTATTGTCAAATTCGGTGTGGGTGTAGCCGAACAACAGTTTACGATTGCAAACACCAGCATCAACGGTGGAGGTATAACTGCCGCACTTCGTGAAACTTTGGATTTTACCAAAGCTCATACGCTGAAGGTGCAGGTTTATGATACCGACGTAGCGGTGTTTATCGATGGGAAGCCGGTGCTCAACTATACCTTGGCGGCGGCTTATACCGGCGGTCGATTTGCCCTCCATTCCAAGAGCTCGGCTTCTGCCATTGCTACTTCGGTTTTCAGCGACGTGACCATTTCGACCAACACGGTACAGAAACCCATTTCCTTCTTTGCCGCTTCGGCTCTCACCGCTGCGAGCAGTTCTTGGGGCAAATATAACACGGGTTATACCTACAGCGGTAAAGGCGCCAGCCTGCAGTTTAGTATGGAGCCCATGGATGCTGCTGCAGCAGAAGCCATTACCGGTCAAATGTTGTTGTTTGTCATTGATGGTGAAAACTGGCAGTTTGTTATTGAGCCCACAATGGTCACCCTCACCCGCAATAATGGTGGAACACGTGTAACCAGAAAGGCTCGTGAAACCGACCTGACGGTGAAAAATAACATTCGTGTGGACATTTACAACAACTATGCCGCCATCTGGATCAACGATGAATTTATCCTTCGCGGATCGTTGCAGGAAAAAGAATACACCGGCGGCACCTTTACCATTTGCTCAAAAGCGGGTCGCTCTAAGGTTATCGGTTTGGCGATTACCGAAAGCCCGTATCAGAACGACATCGTAGCTACCACCACCGTTATGAATTGCACCACGGCAGGTATCCGTGATCGCTTGGAAAATAACTGTCAGGGCCTGCGTTTCTTTGAAGCGCTGAATACCACCTTGAAGGATGACGGCACCGAGACCGTGACGGTTAACGATGCAGAATACACCGTTAACGAGGTGTACGTGCTGGTTTCCACCGAGAAGTATTTGACCGAGACCCTGGGCAAGACCGTAGGCGATCTGACGGTCGGGTTGCTGAGCAACGGACAAAAGGTCAAGCGGGCGAAGATCGAGAAATACCGTTCCTGCGAAGAGAGCAGCATCGGTAAGGCTTATACCTACAGTGCCCTGCTGACCAACATTCCTAAATCGGCGAAGGATCAGTATGTCTGCGCACGTACTTATCTGGAATGTACCGACGCTGCCGGCAACACTGTGGAGATCTATGGTGTCGTAAAGACCACCAGCGTACAGGATATGTACAACGCCATCATTGAAAACGATCCTGCGGGCTCTGGATTTAAGAACGCTGCCGCGATGAAAACATGGATGGAAGTGACAGCCGATATGATCAACAATCGCTTGTCTACCCCTGCCACCAAGATTGCTTCGGAAAAATCGATCGTGTGGTGTCCTCAAAGCTCAGCGGACTGGACCATGTCTCAGCATGCCAGCGTGGCGGTGCTAAACGGAAAGGTGTATGTCACCTGGTCCAATGCCCGTACCCATGAGGACGATTGCGGACAACGCGTCATGTATTCCTATACGTCGGATTTCAAGACCTGGAGCGAGCCGCAAGTGCTTCCTTACGGTCAAACGGAAATGGGTCAGTACACGGAAGCCGTAAAAATGAATGGGTTTATGCATTCTTATAACGGCACCCTTTACGCCTCCTTCAGTTCTTCGGAATGGTTGCTGGAAGATCTGACTAATACAGATCCCATGGAGCGTCCTTTAACGAACACCACTCGTATCAATCACAAGCTGTTTATGGTCTCCACCACCGACGGTGTCAACTGGAAATTGGAGCCGGGCGGTAGCGCTATTAGTTCCATGGGCACGATGGTTACCAATCGTTTCTTTAACGTCGGCTCCTCGAACACGATTCCCTATACCGACGATCCCACCGGCCTTACCGGTTGGCGATCCGGCACCATTGCGGCAAGCTTTGACAGCATCAAAGAAGAGTATGGCATCTCCTTGATCTGCGAAGGGGCGGCGTACCAAACGGCGGATGGTGTTATCCGAGCTATGTGGCGTACCGATTCCGATTACATTTTGATGGCGGAAAGCTACGATAATGGCTTGACCTTTACTCGCCCGTATATGACCCAATTCACCAACGGTTACAGCATGTTTAAGTTCGGTTATCTGCCGGACAACCGGATCTTCTGTATTTATAATCCCACCGGCCGTGAGCGTCTGCCGTTGTCAATTGTGCTGTCGGAAGACGGTATCAACTTTAATAAGGAATATACCGTCCGTGATGAACCGTACACCAAGCAGTATCCGGGCATCGGCAAAGGCGGTCACTACAGCTACCCCTCCTATTGCGTAGACGGCGATTATCTGTACATCGCTTACGCTCTGCAAAAAGAGGCTATTGAGGTCACGCGGATCAAAATTTCCGACCTAAAATAAATACCAAAATCTTCTCAAAGAAAGGGGTGATGCCCTATCAGTAAGCGGCGCATCTCGGAATCCTTAGTTACCCAAAAAAATTAAAAAAAGGAGTGTCATTATGAAAAAAGCAGCAACTATCAAATGGACAGCAATTCTCTTATCGCTGTTCATGCTGATGACGATGATTCCCGCCATCGGCGTGACGGCAGAAACCGCAGATTCGGATGTTTTGTACACTCAAGACAACATTGCCGTTACGGGAAAATTAAACGCTTGGGCACAATCTCCGGCAGTCAATTATACCCACCCCGTTGGCAGTAACGCTTTTGTTCTGGATGTAGCAATGCAGCCCGCAACCGAAAGCGATAGCGCGAACGTTCAGGGTTACATTGTGAAATTTGGTGTCGGCGGTGCCGCTACCGAGCAGATTACCATTTCCAAAAACAACTTGGTATACGGTGCGTACTCAGCTACTCCCGCTTTCGATCCTTCCGTGGCTCATACGATGACGATCAAAGTTTATGGCGCCGATATGTTGATCTACGTGGATGGCGAATTTGTGTTGGGTTGCCCGTTGTCTGCGACCTATAACGGTGGTGGTTTTACTCTCCACTCCCGTAGTAATAATGTTGCCGCGGCGAACACGGTGTTTACCAGTTTCACCGTCTCCAGAGGCGCGGAATTGGAATTCTTACACTATGAAAAAAGCATTACACCTACAGGACGACTGAATACCTGGAGTCTTGCTGGCACCCCCAACTATACTCATGCGGGCAACGCCGTTACTTTTGAAACGACGGTGGCTCCTAAGACGGCAACCGATGGTGCCAATACGGTGGGCTTTATTGTCAAATTCGGTGTGGGTGTAGCCGAACAACAGTTTACGATTGCAAACACCAGCATCAACGGTGGAGGTATA
>JAFVQV010000067.1 GCA_017504645.1 Clostridia bacterium
CATACAGATCTTGTTTAAATCGATGGGTATCTGCCTGATTACGCAACTGGCATCGGATACCTGCAAGGATGCAGGGGAACAGGCGATGGCATCCAAGGCGGAATTGGCGGGGCGGTTAGCTTTGTTGGCTGCGGGACTGCCCTTGTTTCAAAAAATCACAGAGACCGCTTTGACGCTGATCGGCGGGTGAGGAACCATGCATGAAAAAGATTGTTAGTATCGCCATAGGCTTACTATTACTGCTTAGTATATCGGTCTCTGCCCAAACACTGGACGAGTTGTACGAGGAACAGTTAGAGGCAAGCGGCGGTAAAGAATTGTTGGAGGCGCTCCCACCCGAAACGCAGGATTTACTGGACAGGTTAGGGATTTCCTCGCTGTCACCCGAGGGTTTTTCCAAACAAGAGCCCCAAGCTATTTTACAGGAATTATGGTCTTTGATGGTGAAAGTGGGAGGAACGCCGCTACGCTCGGGTGCTGTAGTATTTGGTATTGTGCTGCTGCATGCGTGGGTGTCTGGGCTCAATCAAACCCTGGGTGGACAAAAAAATACAGCACTATTTTCTGTCATCTCTGCGTTGGCAGCTTGCGGCGTGGTCATCGTGCCGATTTCCCAATGCATCGCACAGGTGGGCGAGGCAACGGAAAGCTTATCGGTATTTATGATCAGCTTTGTTCCGGTATATGCGGGTATTTTGTTGACAGGCGGACATACGGTTTCGGCATTGTCCTTTCAATCCTTGGTATTGTACGCAGCACAGCTGTTGTCGTTGCTTTCCGACTCCGTCATCGTACCGTTAATGAGCATTTCGCTGGCGATCGGTTTGATCGGTGCCGTGACGCCCGGGATACAGATGGGAAATATAGGATCCATGATCGGCAAAACCGCTACTTGGGTGCTAACGCTGGGGACGGCACTGTTCAGTGGCTTGTTATCGTTACAAAATTTAGCGGGATCGGCAGTGGATACGCTGGGAAATCGGGCGCTGAAATTCTCTATCGCCAGTTTTGTTCCGCTGGTTGGCGGATCGCTCAGCGAGGCGTTTTCCACCATTCGCAGCTGTTTAGGAGTGCTGCGCTCCACCATCGGTGTATTCGGCATCGGTGCCTGCGCGATTATTGTATTGCCCCCGCTGCTGTCGTGCTTTATTTGGAATTTGTGTTTATCGCTTTGCCGTATGAGTGCGGAGATGTTCAGTTTGGATGCGCTGACATCGCTGCTAAAGGCCACCCAATCGGTAATCAAATGTCTGATTGCCATTTTACTGGCAGGAGCCATGTTTGCCATTGTAGCGGTGACCGTGGTGACGATGACTGCCGGGTCGGTATAAGAGGTGAAGACATGGATGGGATTCGCACTTGGAGTGCCTTGGTTTGTTGTGGCGCGGTAGGATGCTGCGCTGTACAATTGCTGGTGCCGCCCGAGGGAACGGGTAAAATTTTTCGACTGGTCGTCATTACCTTTTTTCTGTGCTGTGTTATCACACCGCTGTTAAAGGTAAGTTCACAACTGTCGCTGCCTGTGGAGTTTTTGCCGGAGGATATCGTGTCGCAGGAGCTCAATGAAAGGGTAGAGGAGCAGTTGAAAATACAGGTGGAGTCAGTGGTGACTCGGTTGGTTGAGGAGGGGTTGGCAACACGGGAGGTTCGTGCAAAAAAAATCACCGTTAACACGGATACTTCGGAGGACGGCAGCATATACATTCAACAGGTTGTGGTTCAAGTGGACAAACAAGCGGTTTCGCCGGCATTGATAGCCTGTGAAATGTTGGAGGAGCAATTGGGCGTGAAGGTGTCGGTCGTCACGCAGGAGTGAAAGGGGTATTAACCGTGGAAGAGGTAAAATTCGACCGTGTAAAGGCGGTAACGTTTACCAAGATCACGACATTTTTACAATCGGATAAAGGCAGGCGATGGTTGATCGTGATCGGCGCGATAGGGGTGCTGTTGCTGGCATTACCGGAGATCCTGCCATCCAAAGGTGCTCAAGTGATGGTAGAAACCTCGGCGGAGGAATTCGTGCAAAAAACGGAAGAACGACTGGGTGGTATCCTGGGCAGCATTGAGGGGGCGGGTAAGTGTCAAATTATGATTACGCTGGAAAACGGTGTGGAATATGTGTATGCCACCGAACAAAAAACCAATACTGACCGTCAAGAGAACAGTGATGACACCTCCAATAAAGTGGTACAACGGGACGACAGCGAAGAAACGGTAATCCTGGTTGATACTGAAAATGGAAGAAAAGGCTTGCTGGTAACAGAAATACAACCCACCGTAAAAGGCGTGGTCGTAGTCTGTGAAGGCGGTGACAGGGAGGAGGTGCGCGAACGGGTAATCCAAGCGGTCACGGTCGCATTAAACATTTCTTCCAAGCGTGTTTGCGTAACAAAATTATCATAAAGGAGAAAACGATCATGGCAAAATTTTTCGGCAAAAAACAAGTAGTTCTGGGTACATTGGTAGCAGCGTTGGGTGTGGCGGTCTACCTCAATTATTACTTCGCGCAGCAATCGTCGGGTGCGCCGTCGGTGAATACACCTACGACCCAGAGCACCTCTTCGGACAATTCGTTAGGTGATGCACTGAATGTCAACGCCAATCAAAACGCTTCTTCGGATAAGTATTTTGCAGAAGCACGCGAAAACCGTGAAGCCTCCCGCGAAGAGGCCGCTGAGCTTATTAAGGATCTGCTAAATGATGTCAAAGCCACTGACGAACAAAAGTCGGCGGTGACCGTGCAGGCGGCGGCCATGGCACAGGCGATCCAGCAGGAAAGCAAGATTGAAGAGCTCATCAAGGCCAAGGGCTTTGAGGAATGCGTGGTGTACATAGAGAAGGATCGTTGCAGTGTTGTGGTAAAGAGTGAGAGCCTTACTGTACAGGATACG
>JAFVQV010000009.1 GCA_017504645.1 Clostridia bacterium
CGTTGCCGATGCCGGCGGCGTTGGCGTCGTCGGTGTCGATGTGCATTTCCAGGCGGAACGCCTTATTGACACGCACCTGCACGTCGTAGAAGGTGGTGCGGCGCTCACCGTTTACCTCGACGGTGACATACTCCCCATCTTTCAGGCCGAAAGCGGCGCCCTCCTCCTCACTCATGTGAATGTGGCGGTTGGCGATGATACAGCCTTCCTTCAAGGTGACTACGCCTTTGGGACCCACAATGGTGATGGGGGCCGAGCCGGCGATATCCCCCGATTCGCGCACCGGAGACTTCACTTTCAGCACAAAGGAGTCGGTGCGGGAGATCTCTACCTGGGAATTTTTACGGACAGGACCCAGCACACGCACGCCCTCAATGGGACGCAGAGAGGGGCCGATAATGGTGAGCTGCTCCTTACAGGCGTACTGACCAGGCTGGGACAGATCCTTTAAGGGGGTCAGCTGATAGCCCTTACCGAACAGCGTTTCCACGTGCTCGGCGGTCAGGTGGATGTGACGATTGGACACGCCCACGGGCACCGTATTATCGGCGGCGGCAGCGGTGACCCCGCCGCACTGCGCCATGACGCGGCTGACGATTTCAGAAACCAATGCGGCATCGTATGCCATGGTAAACACTCCTTTTAAATAATGCGGAAGCTGTCCGCCATCACGCAGCGGCGCTGACGGGTAAAGCTGCGGGCAGAGGTGATACCCTCACCCGTGGGACCCGCAATGGTAAAGGTGGCGTGACCCTCGCCGCCAAAGCCGATGCCCGCGTAGGACGGGGCGTTTTTGACAAAAATGGTGGTCTCCACCGCACGGGCAAAGCGGGACAGGTGGTCGATGTTCTTGGAATGCATGTGAGCGGTGTGGCGGTTACCGTGCTCCGCTTTCACCGCCAAGTCAATGGCCTGATCGATGTTATCCACCCGCACGATGGGCAAAATGGGCATCATCAGCTCCTCCTGCACAAAGGGATGGTTGAAATCGGTCTCGCAGATGATGCAGCGAATGTCCTTGCTGACCTTGACGCCGATCTTAGCCAACAGCACGTCAGCATCGCGGCCCACGCAATCGCGGTTGACGATCTTGCGGACGTTGCCTTTTTTATCGGTCTTTTCCACCAGCACAATCTGTGCCAGTTTATCGGCCTGCTGTGCGTCAATGAGGTAAGCGCCGTTTTTCAGCATGACGGAGATCAGCTCGTCCGCGATGTTGCGGAATGCAAACACCTCTTTTTCCGCGATACAGGGCAGGTTATTATCAAAGGTGCAGCCGTCGATGATATCTTTACCCGCTTTGGCGATGTCGGCGGTATCGTCCACGATGACAGGGGGGTTGCCCGCGCCTGCACCGATGGCCTTCTTACCGGAGGACAGCACCGCCCGTACCACGCCGGGGCCGCCGGTGCATACCAGCAAACGGATCAGCGGATGAGATTGCATAATGGCGGCAGAATCCAAGGTGGGCTTTACCATGGAGCACACCAGCACGTCGGGGCCGCCCGCGGCTTTACAGGCGCGGTTGACCAGATCCACCGCGTAGTTGGAGGTGGCGATGGCGTTGGGATGGGGGTTAAACACCACACCGTTGCCCGCAGCGATCATGCCGATGCTGTTGCAGATAACGGTCTCGCTGGGGTTGGTGCTGGGGGTGATGGCACCCACCACGCCGAACGGAGCCATTTCCACCAAGGTCAGGCCGTTATCGCCCGTGCGGGCGTTGGATACGATATCCTCGGTGCCGGGAGTCTTATCCGCCACCAAAATGTGCTTCAGCCGCTTATGCTCCACGCGACCCATACCCGTTTCCGCGACGCCCAGTTGCGCCATGGTGGGCGCCTCTGCGCGGGTGAGACGGCGGATCTCGGTGATAATGGCTTCCCGCTGCTCCACCGACATGGCGCGTACCGCGCGATAGCCCGCATCGGCAGCCTTAATGGCCTCGTTCATATCGTCGTAAATACCGACGAATTTACGGGAGCCGTAATGGGTGCTATCCCAATCAGCGGCGGCAGGTGCCTGCATTTTACCCAAAACCTGACTGACGACCTCGCGGATCTCAGCCTCGGACAGATTTGCCATGGTAAGTCACTCCTTGTACTTAGTAAACAAGCTCTACATTCTTATCTTTAAGATACTCCATCCAGCGTTCGGAAGGCGGGGCATCGGTGACGACGGTATCCATCTCGCCGATATCACATACGCGGACGAAAGCAATGCGATCAAACTTCGTGCTGTCCACCGCCAACACCTTGCGCTGGGCGGCGGCAAAGATCGCCTGCTTGATCTCCGCTTCCTTTTCGTCGGAATCGGTGATGCCGGTGGTCATGTCGATGCCCTTGGAGGAGCACACCGCCAGATCCACGTGGAAATCGCGGATCATGCGTTCGGCGGAGGAGCCGATCAGCGACAGGGCGCCCTTTTTCAGCGAACCGCCGGTGGAAAGCACCCGCCAATCATCCTTATCTGCCAGTTCCAGTAAAATTTCCACGGAATTGGTGATGAGAGTGATATTTTTGAGATGTTTAATATATTTGGTTACGAAAATGGCGGTGGAGCTGGCATCCAGCATGATGTAATCCCCGTCGTGGATCATATCCGCGATCTTTTCGGCGATATGCTGTTTCAGTTCCACATTGACGCGCTTACGCACGTGATAGGGCAGGTCGGTGTTCAAGCTTTTGTTGACGACCGCGCCGCCGTAGGTTTTTTTCGCCAAGCCCTCTTGATCCAGCTTTTCCAAGTCACGACGGATGGTCTCTTCCGTGACGTCAAATTCACGGCTAAGGTCCGAGACAATGACCTTTCCCTCGGCAGACAGCCGAGCCAGGATCGCGTTGCGCCGTTCAATGGCGAGCATACAGTCACAACCTTTTACAGAATATTCTGCCAGAGTTTTTGGTCGGGGTGAGGAATGACCGCGCTGTCGAGGAACATGCCGTATTCGCCCGCACCTGTTTTGGCCTTATCAATGGCCGCCTGCACCGCGGCGATCTCGCCGGTGAGCAACAGGTAGGATTTTCCGCACATGCCGCGAGCCAAGCGCAGCTCAATGAGGTCTACCAGCGCGGTCTTAGCAGCGGTATCCGCCGCGACGATGGCGGCAGAGGCGGAAAAGGTCTCCAGCACGCCCAAGGCGTTGGGAGAACCGATCTCTGAGGAACCGTACAACGCGCTGAAAATAGAATCGTGGGGGTTGCCCAGCACAAAGCTGTCGATCAGTTGTTCGGGATCTGCTACCGCAGCGGCTTCCACCGAAGCCTTGACAGCACTCAGGTCACCGCTGATCAGCACCAAAAATTTGCCGGGGCAAACGGTATCGGCCTGCAGTAGGTCTACCTCGGCGGTCTTGACCATGCGGTCAGCCGCCCGCATACCGGAGGAAACCGTTTTATATTCCACCATACCGATGGCTTTTTTCATCATTCAGTTCCTCCTTTACTTCGTAATGGTGATGACACGGTCGGTCACATCGGATACCGTGCCGCTCATGGGAGCGTGGATGGCAACGCTCAGGGCGTTCTCCGCCGCGTGAGCAATAAGCTGACCCGCTTCTACCCGATCGCCCTTAGCCACGGCGGGGACCGCCGGTGCACCGATGTGCTGAGAAAGCAACACACGCAGGCGCTGAGGTTCGGGGATGGTATCACTGACGGGGGCCGATTTGTTATAGACGTCCAATCCCAGTCGGGAACGCAGACGGGACAGGGGGATCATGCGATAATCGCGGGCCCCATCCACGCCGCGCATAGGCGGATTGGCGGGGGGCTTGAGTCCGTGCTGACGCAGGCCGTTTTTGCAGTCGGTCAACAGCGAACGGGGTGACAAGCCTTGGCCGCAGGAATACAGCTCGCACAACCCGCAGGATGAACAGAACATGGCATTCACATACGGGGTGGCGTCGTTGGTGATACCGTTGGATGCCGCATACATAAAGGCGCTGGGGTCAATGGGATGTCCCAACAAATGACGGGGACACAGCGAGGTGCAGTAGCTGCACTGGCAGCAAGCCGCCATGGCGCGCTTCATATCCACCGTGGTTTTGCTGAGCTTTTTCTGCACCAACGGCAGGTTCTTGGGAAGGACCAGCACGGCGTTGGTGGTTTTGGTCACTACCTCGGCGGTAGAGCCGATGCGTCCCATCATGGGGCCGCCCAACACATAGGCGGGATCATCGATGGTGACACCGCCCGCCTGTTCCAGCAGCTGCGCCACGGTCATGCCCAACGGCGCATACACGGTGACGGGAGAAGCAACCTCGCCCGTGACGGTCACGTACTTATGGGTGACCGGCAAGCCCTGCATGGCACGGTAAATGTTATACACCGTTTCCACGTTAAGGACGGTGACTCCCACCGACAGCGGGATGGCACCGGCAGGAACCACGCGGCCGGTGGCCTGATAGGTCAGCACCACTTCGTCGCCGGCGGGGTATACCTCGGGCAGTTTACACAATTTCATATTTTCAAAGGAGTCCAGCTCCGCGGTGACGGCTTCCACGGTTCGTTTATACGAACCCTTGACGCCGATGTACACGGTCTTGGCTTCCACTGCTTTCGCAAGTAAATCCAGCGTGCTGAGGATCTCATGGGTATACATTTTCAGCACCTGGCGATGCAGACGGAGCAACGGCTCACATTCCGCACAGTTTAAAATCAGGGTATCGGCGCGTTTGTCCAGCTTGGCGTAGGTGGGAAATCCCGCTCCGCCCGCGCCGACGATCCCGTAGTCGCGCAATAACGCTTTGAATTCTTCGATGTTCATGAATGGATCACTCCGGCAAGTCCGGTACCGCTGTCAACAATGCCGACGATGGCCGCATCCACAGGGGAATCCGCCATACCGCAGCCGATACGGGCGGCACTTCCGGTGGCTACCAGTACGATCTCGCCGATACCGGCACCCACATTGTCTACGGCGACGATCTTCGCGGAAGGATCGCCCAAATCGGCAATGGGCTCCACTACCATGAATTTACTGCCGATCAGATTTTCGTTTTTTCTTGTGGAAACAACGCTTCCCACAACTTTTCCGACGATCATCGTCTTCACCTGTTCTTTCGTGAGTTTTTTAAAGGGGCGTCAACTGCGGGGAGGCAGGGATTGCCTCCCCGCTACGCTGACTTCATGCTCTTACTTCAACGTGGGAAGGATCTTCTCCACATCGTCGTGAGGACGCGGGATCACATGAGTAGCGATCACTTCGCCCAGACGAGAAGCGGACGTAGAACCGGCTTCCACAGCGGATTTCACCGCGCCGACGTCACCGCGCACCATGACGGACACCAAACCGGAACCGATCTTCTCGGTGCCGATGAGCTGTACGTTGGCGGCTTTGACCATCGCGTCAGCGGCTTCGATGGCGGCGACCAGACCTCTGGTCTCGACCATGCCCAATGCTTCCAATGCCATTGTTGTTTCCTCCTTAGATTTTACTTAATTGATGAACTTATTTCAGAGTGGGAAGGATCTTCTCCACATCGCCGTGGGGACGCGGGATCACGTGAGTAGCGATCAGCTCGCCCAGACGGGACGCGGACGTAGAGCCGGCTTCCACAGCGGATTTCACCGCGCCGACGTCACCGCGCACCATGACGGACACCAAACCGGAACCGATCTTCTCGGTGCCGATGAGCTGCACGTTGGCGGCTTTGACCATCGCGTCAGCGGCTTCGATGGCGGCGACCAGACCTCTGGTCTCAACCATGCCCAATGCTTCCAATGCCATTTTTCTTACCTCCTTTTCAGGTGCGGGTTTGACGGCCTCGGGGGCCGGAGTAACGGGAGTTTTTTCGTCTGTCATGACGGATTACCTGCCTTTTTCAGTATACGGGAGGCGCTGAGCTGAGCCATACGCACCGTTTCCTCGTGGGGACTGGCAATGACGGCGTGGGCGCAGGGTTTCACGATGCCACCCGCTACCGCGTTTTCTACGGCGGCGGTGACGGCGGAAATGTCACCCTGCACGATTACCGTGACCAAACGGCCACCCAGCTTTCGCTCCCATGTGACAAATTCCACGTCCGCGGATTTGCACATGATATCCAGACAATCGACGGCGCCGGTCACGCCGGACACCTCTATCAGTCCTAATGACTTCATCCTCAGTAGCTCCTACTTAGAATTTGGGAAGGATCTTCTCCACATCGTCGTGGGGACGGGGGATCACATGAACGGCGATCAGCTCGCCCAGACGAGAGGCGGTGTTGGAGCCGGCTTCCACAGCGGCTTTCACGGCGCCTACATCGCCGCGAACCATGACGGATACCAAGCCGGAGCCGATCTTTTCGGTGCCGATCAGGGTGACCTCGGCGGCTTTGACCATGGAATCAGCGGCTTCGATGGCGGCGGTCAGGCCGCGGGTTTCGATCATACCGAGAGCTTCTTTTGACATTGGGGATTCCTCCTAAATATGTTTTTAATTTTTATCAAACGCGTTCAGCTTCAGCATGGGCTCCGTATCGGGCTCCGTGCTGGTAAGGATATGCGAGGTGACAACGCCGGAGACCTGCTCCGCGGCCAGTTTTGCCGCTTCCACAGCGGCTTCCACATCCGCCACATTGCCGCGGAATTTTACCGCGACGATCAGCGGAACGGTGAGCTGGTCGGGGTTGCCGGGCTTGTTCTTGTCGAAGTTCTCCACGGTGACGTTGGCAGCCTTACAGCCCGCGTCACACGCGACGAACGCCGCAACCAATCCGTATACCTCTACAATACCGGTGGCTTTTCCCATGTATGTTCTCTCCCCGCTTATTTATTGACGATGGCGATCTTGAGGCCTTCCATCTTCAGGTTGACCTGCAGCGCCTCGTTGATCTGTTCCAGCGGGAACTTATGGGTGATGAGTTTTTCCAGAGGCAAGCCGATGCCCTTGGCACGCTTGAGGAAATCAAAGGTGGTGGCGTAATCACGCAGGGTGTATACCCACGAGCCCACGGTGGTGATCTCCTTGGAGCAGATGTCGAAGTGGGGGTTGATGGTGGCATCGCCGCCGTTGATGAAGAAGCCCAGCTCGCACAAGCCGCCACCGTTGCGGATGAATTTGTAAATGTTGCTGTGGGCCACAGGGGAGCCGGTGCACTGGAACGCGAAGTCCGCCAAATAGCCGCCGAAGGCGTTCTCTACGGCACCCGTCAGTGCTTCGATGCCCTTGTGATCCTTGAAGTTGACCACCTGAGTAGCACCCATCTGACGTGCGAATTCCAGGCGCTTGGCCTCGCCGTCCACGGCAACGATATTCTCGATGCCCATGGTGCGCAGGATGGCGATGCAGATCAGACCGATGGGGCCGCAGCCCTGTACCACCACGCGGCTGTTAAACCGCAGGATACCGGTGGTCTTGGCACGCTCGACCGCGTGAATGAGCACCGCGCAGGGCTCGATCAGGATGCGGGAATCCAGATCCAGATCGCTGACGTTGAACACCGTGGAGCCGCCGCGTACCAAAATGTAATCGCTGAACCAGCCGTTCAGGTGCACATCGTCGTCCGGCAGCAGACCGTATACGTCCGCGCCACCCACGTTCTGCTTATTCAAGTCGAACATGGTGATGTCGGGGTTATCCTTGAAGATCATGCAGGTAACCACCTTATCGCCGATGGCGAGGGGCTTGCCTGCGCTGTCTTTTTTCACATTTTTACCCATTTTGACGATCTCGCCCGTGCCCTCGTGACCCAGTGCCACGGGGATCAGGCCGAAGGGATCGCGCTTAAACTCATGCGCGTCGGTACCGCACACGCCGCAGCCCTCCACCTTGACCAGGATATCGTCATCGCCCACTGTCGGCATGGGATATTCTTTAATTTCGAATTTCTCCAGTGCCGTCAGCATGGCTACATGGGCGGTAGAAGGAACATTGCGGCTGCCACCGGAGGCCGCCGGAGCAGCGGTGCCCTTCATGCCGTCCAGTACTTGCCGGACGATCTCTTCAATGTTGGAAGAGTTGATTTCCATTACTGTATTCCGCCTTTCTCAAAGAGTTGTTTGCCATATGCCGCCAGAGCCGTGTCCTGCTCCTCACTGCCGCCGCTGACGCCCAGTCCGCCGACGATGTTGCCGGCTGCGTCGCACAGGGGCTCTCCCCCGCCGAAGATCACGATGTGACCCTCGTTGGTGAACTGGATCCCGTACAAGGATCCGCCCGGCTGTGCCAACGGTTTCAGCTGTGAGGTAGACATTTTTAAGGATACGACGGTGAACGCCTTTTGCAGTGCCACATCGTAGCTGGCGATGTAGGAATCGTCCATGCATTCTACCAGCACGGGGCGTGCCGCCCGATTGGAGACCGCTACCACTGCGTTGACGCCCATCTGCGCGGCTTTTTGCCGCACCTGCTCACTCAGTGCGCGAGCCTGCTCCAGCGTGATGTCACGAGGCGCAGCGGTCACTTGGCGGGCAATGGTGTCTACCAAAGAACGCAAGGTGTGTTCGTCCATGCCGTCACCTGCTTATTTGTTCAACTGTTCCAGCACGCGGCGGGTGATCTCACCCACGAGATCGCTGTCATTGCTGTTGCAGGTGCAGTTGCCGCCGCAGCCGTGGCAGCTGGGTTTGCCCTCTTTGGCGTTGGGGCACAGGTCGGCGGGATGCTTACCCTTCATGCCGAACTGACGGCGAATCTCATACAGGCGCTTGACCTGAGCGTCGGACAGCTCCTTGGGACCGCCCAGCTGCTTGGAGATGTACAGCAGGCGAGCGTAGAATTCCACCGATTCCATCTTGTGGTAGGCGCTCAGCAGGCTGTCAGAGAAGGACAGAGCACCGTGGTTTTCCAGCAGCACTGCGTCAAAGGACTGCAGATACTTGGAAACGGCGTCCGGAATTTCCTCGGTAGAGGGGGTGCCGTATTCGGCGATCGGCACACAGCCCAGGGCGATGACCGCTTCGGGCATGATGGGCTGGGTCAGCGGAATGCCGGCGATGGCAAAACCGGTGGCGTACAGCGGGTGAGCGTGCACCACGGCGTTGACGTCGGGGCGCTCCTTATACACGCGCATGTGCATCTTGATTTCGGAGGAGGGCTTGAAGCCGGGGTTGGCCTGAATGACCTTGCCGTCGCGGTCCACCTTGCAGATAAACTCGGGCGTCATGAAGCCCTTGCTGACACCGGTGGGGGTGCAGAGGAATTCATTGTCGCTGATCTTGACGGAAATGTTGCCGTCGTTGGAGGCGACCATGCCCTTGTCATAAATGCGCTTGCCGATGTCGCATATTTGCTTTTTAATTTCGTACTCGTTTGCCATAGTGCTTACTCCTTTTTTGATTTACTTTGGATTTTCTTTGATTTTGAGAACCTCACAGGCTCATAGTACCACATAAATTCGCAAAAGTCAACATAAAAACCTTTATTTTTCTTTGTTTTGTACGATTTTTGTTGGTTTTTTGTTGTTTTGCAGGTGCTCCAGCACCGCGGGGACGCCTTCGCCGGTCAGTGAGTTGACGGCGAACACCCTTTGGCAGCCGGACAGCCGCAGCCATCGCTCGGCGCGGCGAGGGTCAGCTTTGTCGATCTTTGTCACGATACCGATGACCTCACGGTTCACCATGCAGGTGATGCAGGGCGGAAACAGGGAGTAATCGTCGTCGGCAGCGATGAGCAATGCCACCACGTCCGCCTCGTAGGAATACAGGCACAGCGCCGCTCCCAGATCGTGATTTTCGGCGTATTCGCCGGGGGAGTCGATGAGGAAATCCTCGAATACCATGCCTTGGGTCTTTTGATAGTGGACTGTGTCTCCGCGCAGCGCCTGCTTCAGTGAAGTTTTACCGGCGCCGCTGCGACCGATGAGTAACAGCTTTTTCATGTGCGGGTCAGCTCGCAGACGTCGAAGCCCAGCTTCTTAACGGCGTATTCTGTGACCGCCGCCAGTGCCGCTTCCACCTGAGAGACCGATCCGGTGACGATCACCGTGCCGCTGAAGCGATCCACAAAGCCCAAGGTGACGCCGGAGGCTTTTAGTGCGATATCGCCGGCGATGATCGCCGTTTCGCTGGGGCTTAGGGTGAGAATACCGATGGCACCCGAATGAGCCTCGGCAGGGTCTAACCCTAACTTGTAGTACAGCACGTCGTCCGGATTGGCGATGATGTGCGCCAAGGTGATCTGCTTACCGGGAACGATCTCCTGTATGATGCGGGCTTTCTCGCCGTTTACGGGGAATCCGTCAAATGCCATCCTGTCAACCTCCTATCTGTACGGTCAGACCGTACCGCTGTGCCGTAAGCATCAGGCGGTTCATGTGCTCCGCGGTAGGCGGCGGCACATCGCCCATGGGATAGGGACGATCCAGGCCTTCGTATTTATCCCGCCCCATGCGATGATAGGGCAGTAGGTGTATCTCGTTTACGTTGGGAAGCGACGCGGTGAAGGCGGCGATGGCGCCGATCTCCTCCTCCGTGTCGTTAAAGCCGGGGATCACCGGCACCCGAACGATCAGCTTGTTGGCTTTTTCCGCGATGAGGCGGGCGTTTTGCAAGATCTTCTCGTTGGGCTTGGTGGTGAACTCGGCGTGTTTGCGGCTGTCCATGTGCTTGATGTCCATCAGCACCGTGTCCAGATGGGGCAAAAACCGTTCGACCACAGCGGCATCCGCGAAACCGGTAGTCTCGATGGCAGTGTTGACACCGTTTTCGTGACAGGCGGTGAGCAGTGCCACCGCGAAGTCCGGCTGCAGCAGCGATTCGCCGCCGGATAAGGTCACCCCGCCGCCGGAACGGCGGTAGTAGGGTCGGTCACGCAGGATCTCCTGCAGCACCTCCCCCACCGTCACATCCCGACCGACGGTCTTGACTGTACCCGCCTGCTTCATCTGTTGGATGTCGTAGGACTGAGATTCGGGATTACAGCACCAGCGGCACCGCAGGGCACAGCCTTTGAGAAACACAATGGTGCGGATGCCGGGGCCGTCGTGGGTGGAGAACCGCTGGATGTCAAAGATGCGTCCCGTGACCGAGAGCAATGCGTTATCCATCAGAATCCTCCCTGCTCCGTGCGGTTGATAATGTCATCCTGCAAGGAACGGGACAGGGTGGTGAACAGAGCACTGTAGCCTGCCACACGCACTACCAGCGAGCGGTATTTGTCAGGATTCTTCTGGGCGTCTCGCAGCGTTTCACGACTGACCACGTTGAATTGCATGTGACTGCCCTTCTGGTCAAAGTAGCCGCGCACCAGTGCTACGAAGCTTTCCAGACCGCCGGCACCTGCCAGCGCACTGGGATGGAATTTCATGTTGAACAGCGTACCGTTGGACGCAATGTAGTGGTCCAGACGGGAAACGGAGTTGGCCGCCGCCGTAGGGCCCTTGATGTCACGGCCTGCCGCCGGCGACACGCCGTCCGCCACGGGGGTGTTGGCCAGTCGCCCGTCGGGGGTGGCACCCGTCTGGGCGCCCAACGGAACATTGGCGGAAACGGGGTACAGTCCCGCTTGGAACTGTCCGCCGCGGGGATTGCGGTAGTGTAAGAGAGGACGGGTATAGGTATACGCCACGTCGCGGGCAAACTCGTCCACCTCGGGCAGATCGTTGCCGAACTTGGGCAGGGCAGCGATGCGATCCAGCAGTTGCTGGTACTGCGCCTTTTGTGCGTCACTGCAGGGATTTTTCGCTACCGTTTCGTAGATGGTCTTGACATCGGCGGCGGTCAGGGTCTTGCCGTTTTCCACCAGCTGACGTGCCACCTGTGCGGTAAGCGCTTCCGCCTGCTTGGCATCCATATCCTTGCCGTAGTTATGTTCCAGCGCTTCTTTCCACTCGCCCAGCGACACGCTGTGTTGCTCGAACACCAGCGTCTTGATCGCGTACAGCGCGTCCGCCATGTTGGCGATACCAAAGCCCTGAGGACCGGTGAAGTTGTAGACGGCGCCGCCCTCTTGTAGGCTCTTGCCTCTGCCGATGCAATCCTCCACCATGCAGGACAGGAACGGAAGGGGGCAACGATCGGCATGGGCCTGGTCGATGGCGTTGTCGGCGTTGACCATCAGCTCGATAAAGTAGTTCATCTGCGCCTTGTAGGCGTCGTAGAATTCGTCAAAGGTGGTCATCTTGGCCACGTCGCCCGTTTGGGGACCGACCTGCACGCCGTTATCCACACCGTTTGAGAATACCAGCTCCAGCGGACGGCACATGTTGAAGAACGCCGCATCGTGCCAGCCGTCGGTCTTACCGCTCTTTTGCGGCTCCACGCAACCGATGATGTTGTAGTCGCGAGCATCCTCCAGCGTCAGGCCGCGGCTTTGCAGGGCGGGGATAATAACCTCGTCGTTGTAGTAGGCAGGCAAGCCGATGCCGGTGCGGGTGATTTCCGCCGCCCGCAGCATGAACTCGTGGGGCGTGCCGTTCCACACACGAACCGAGAAGGACGGCTGGGGCAACAACACATGGAGGGTAGCGTTCATGCACATATAGGACATGTCGTTGGTGACGTCACAGCCACCCGCATCCTGTCCGCCCACGATGAGGTTCTGAAACAGGCTGTAGCCGGCAAAGCCCTCGGCAGAGGCGGCGTCGCGCACCTTGTTCAGGCTGTTGAGCTTGACCCAGATGCAATCCACCAGCTCCTGAGCAAATTCGCGGGTGATGGCACCCTTATCCAAGTCCGCCTTATAATAAGGATACATATATTGGTCGAAACGGCCGGGAGAAATGGAGTGACCGCTGGATTCGGTTTGAATGAGCAGTTGCACGAACCAGAAGGATTGGCACGCTTCGTAGAATGAGGTGGCACCCTGCGCAGGCACGCGGTCGCAGTTGGCGGCAATGCGCAACAGTTCGGCTTTGCGAGTGTCGTCGCCGCAGGCGGCAGCTTCCTCCCGCGCCAGTGCAGCATAGCGGGCGGCAAAGCGGCAAGCAGCCTCACAGCTGATGAGCACCGCTTCCAGGAATTGGTGGCGGCGGGCGTAATCCTCGTCGGATACCCGCAGCTTTGCCAGAGCGGCTTTTGCCTCGGCGGCGATACCCTTGAAGCCCACACGCAGCACCTTGCCGTAGTCCACGGTCACGTGACCGATGCCGTTGTAGAAGTAGTTACCGGGGGTGAAAATATTATGCTCCATGGCGGTCAGAGTCTCGGGTGCCATGTAAGCCGTTGCCAGTTCGCTGGTGGTCTTGCCCTTCCAGTAGGGATACACCTTGCGCAGCGCGTCCTTGGTCTCCTCCGATATGTAGAACGGGTCGGCACTGCGGGTGGCCACCGTATCGAATTCGTCCTCCAGCCAGCTGTAGGAATATTCGGGGAAGGTCTGACAGCTGCGGGGGCTCTTGGTATTGCCGCCTACGATCAGCTCCAGCGGACGGATGCTGATGGGCAGCTTCTCCAAAATGTGCGCGAACGCCTTGGCGCGGCGCAGCACAATAGGCTGACCCTCCGTTTCGCGGTAGGATTCCGTCAGCAGGACGGCACGGTCCGCCTCGATCTCCGGCTTGTTCTCGAACAGCTGGTCAATGAGCGCGGGAATGCGTGCGCTTTTTTCAATGTTAGCAGTGTATGCAGTAGCCATATAAGATCCCTCCGAGGGTAATATGATCATAGGGGATAGGTTTCTATGCTCATTCTATCTTAAAACCACATCTTTGTCAAGTTAAATCCAAAAGAAAAACAGAAAAAATAACACAAATCCAAAAAATCAAAAAACAAAACCACAAAAAACGCCCACCGCACAGAATGCGGTGGGCGTTTGGGGAAAGCTATTTATGCATTTGCTTTTTTGGCGAGGGCGGACTTTCTCCGTGCAGCCGTGTTCTTATGCAGGAGTCCCTTCGCAACGGCCTGATCGATCTTCTTCACAGCGGCCTTAACAAGCAGTTCCTTGTTTTCTGCGCCGGATTCGATGGCGGCGTTGGCCTTTTTGATGTCCGTTTTCAGAGCGGAGCGATTGGCCTTGTTCTTCGCGGTTTTGGCAGCGATGACCTTCACGCGTTTTTTGGCGGATTTAATGTTGGGCATGGTCACACCTCCTCAAAAAAGAATACTTCTAAATCACGCACGAACCATAATACCATGAAAGTTTGGGAAAATCAATACTTTTTTTCAGAATATTGAGAATTTTTCTTTTTATACTATTTTATATAGAACGGAGGAACGCTATGCAGTATCGTACGGATCTGGCGCTGGAGGCGGCGCAGCAATGGGCGGGTTCTTTGCCTCCCGATGCCCGACAGCGAGAGGAGACCGTTGGCGCGGTGACCTTGCACTGCCTGACACTGGGCGAGCAGTCCGCTGCACAATTGGGGCGGGCGGCTGGCGAGTACGTCACCGCGCAGCTGCCACCGCTGACCGACAACGAGCAACAGCTGGAGGAGATGGCGCGTACCGTGGCACAGGAGCTGACGCGACTGCTGCCGCCGTCGGGGACGGTACTGGTGGTAGGACTGGGCAACGAGGCCATCACTCCCGATGCCCTGGGGCCCCGCGCCGCTCGCATGGTGCTGGCCACTCGTCACATTCGCGGAGAGCTTGCCCGCAGCGCGGGGTTGGATGATCTGCGGCCCGTAGCGGTGCTCTCCCCCGGTGTGTTGGGACATACCGGCATGGAAAGCGGCGAGCTGACCGCCGGTGCCTGCGCCTGCGTGCAGCCGTCAGCGGTGATCGCCGTGGATGCCTTGGCGGCAGGCAGTCTGTCCCGCCTGGGCTGCACGGTACAGCTGAGCAATACCGGCATCGCTCCCGGCTCGGGCGTGGGTAACAACCGCCGCCCGTTGGACGAAAAGCTGTTGGGAGTGCCGGTCATCGGCATCGGCGTGCCTACGGTGGTGGACGCCTCCACCCTCGCCCGCGAGCTGACGGGACAGGACGGGGGCGAAACGGTCTCCCCTCGCGGTGCCGCCATGATGGTGACGCCCCGCGAGGTGGACCTGATGATCGCGCGGGCGTCCCGCTTGGTCGCTATGATCGTCAACGCCGCCTTACAGCCCGAGTATTCCCCCTTGGAGTTGTGTGCCGCCGCGGTATAAACGTGCCTGTCCCCTCATACAATGTAGGGGTGAGTAGCCATGAACAAAGCAAAGCGGGGAATCGCCCGCTATTTCGTAACAGCCGCCATTGCCATGGGCAGTGCGGCGGTAATCGTCGCCGCCATTCCCGACGGGCAGTGGCTGGCATGGGGACAGCAGACAGCACTGCTGTCCATCGGACTGCGGCAGCCGGAGGGCAGCGCACAATTGTTGGAGGAATGGGTACAGGGCGAGCCCGCAGGGGCGCTGAGTACCACCGATTCCACCTCAATGTCGGTACAGTTTTCTCCCGTGGAAAGCAAGGCGACCGCCGTCACCACCACGACCGGCACCGTGGCCGTGCCGACGGGCGGCGGACGGGTGTTGACACAGCAGCTGAGCAGCGGGTCGTCTTTCATACAGGGTGTGGCTATCAACAACAAAAGCGGGAAAACAGCGGATATCGCCGCCGCGCTTAGGCGGGTGCCTGCTCTATCCTTTGACAAAGCCTCCTCTCAGCCTCAGGTGTTGATCACCCACACCCATACCACAGAGTGTTATTTACAGCAGGACAACGGGGTGTACCGCGCCGACGATGCCACCCGCACCCACGACACCACCAAAAACGTGGTGGCGGTAGGCAACGCCGTTGCCGCGCAGCTACGGCAGGCGGGGATCGGCGTTATTCACGATACCGTCATCCACGACGAGCCGTATAACGGTGCGTACAACCATTCCAAAGCAGAGGTGGAGCGGCTGCTGAAGCAGTATCCCACCATTCGGGTGGTGCTGGACATTCACCGCGATGCCATCTACCCCTCGGATACTACCCGCGTGAAACCCACCGCCGTCATCGACGGCAAAAAAGCCGCCCAGGTCATGATCATCGTGGGTATGAAAAACACCACCGCCGTGCCCAACAAGCACGTGCAGGAAAATTTGGCCTTTGGCGTTCGCTTACAGCAGTATCTGCACACCACCTATACGGGGCTGATGCGCCCGCTGTTGTTGGCGGATGCCCGTTATAACCAGCATCTGACAAACGGTTCCCTGCTCATTGAGATGGGCAGCGATGCCAACACCACGGCGGAAGCGATGTATTCCGGTGAGTTGGTGGGCAAGGGGCTGGCACAGGTGCTGCGCAATTTGTGACAAGAAAAGGAGTCGCTTATGCGATACCGCAATGAGCAAAAACGGCGCACCCGAAAGGCGTGCGGCTATGCGTTCGTTCTGACCCTCTGCGTGCTGCTGACAGGCATCGGACTGTTGATGGCAGATCGTACCACCGGGCGCGCTCTCCACGGCAGCGGCTACACCACCGCCCTCCCCACCATAGACGACAGGTGGGTGGAGTATCTGCCCGCCCGCGTACAAGTGCTGCTGCGTCTCCCTCAGTGGGAACAGCAGGCGGTGCAGTGGGTGTGGGAGCAGATAGACAAATAACAAACAGCGCCCCTGCGCATAACGCAGGGGCGCTGTTTGTATTATAATACCTATTTTATACGCGGGTAGCAAGGACATCCTTTTCGTAGGCGCGGATCTCGTCAAACCAGGCGGTGCCGGTGGCGACGCCGCATTCCTCGCAATATTTGTCCCAAATATCGCCGAAGGGCAGGGTCTTGATCTCCTCCTGCAGCATCATCAGTTCGGTAAGCTGATTGCTGTCCTGCAAAGCGCGCAGGGTGTTATGGGGCGTGCACAGGGCAGACAGCAACGCTTTCTGCCAGCTGCGGATACCCACCGCCCACGCGGAGATACGGTTGATGCTGGCATCGAAGTAGTCCAGCGCCATGTATACCCGATCCAGCGCGTCGCAGCGAACGATCTCTTTCGCCATTTCCTTGGTCTCGTCGTCAAACAGCAGCACGTGGTCGGAGTCCCAACGGACACCGCGGGTGATGTGCAACGCGATCTCGGGGAAGAAGCACAACAGCGCAGGGATCTTATCCGACACCACCTCGGTGGGATGATAGTGACCGTTATCCATCAGCGGCAGGCAGCCGTCGTGGGTAGCGGCAAAGGTCAGCGAGAATTCGGCGGAGCCGGCGGTGAAGGATTCCACGCCGATACCGAACACCTTGGATTCCACGCAGGGCTTCACCAGCGCCTTGTCAAAGGGCTCGGATAGGATCTCTTCGATGGATTCTTTATACCGCATACGGGGCCCCATGCGGTCGGCGGGGATGTCTTTAAAGCCGTCACCCGTCCAGATGTTCATAACGCAGGGGACGCCGGTCTGCTCGGCGAAATATTGAGAAATGCGCACGCAGGCCTTGCCGTGCTCGATCCAGAAACGGCGGGTCTCCTCGTCGGGGCTGGACAGGGTCAGGCCATCCTTTACCTTGGGATGGGAGAAGAAGGTGGGGTTAAAGTCGATGCCCATGCCCTTTTCCTTGGCAAAATCGACCCATTTTTGGAAGTGCTTGGGCTCCAGCTTATCACGATCCACGAATTCGCCGGGGGCGAACACCGCGTAGCAGGCGTGCACATTCAGCTTTTTCTTGCCGGGGCACAGGGACATGGCTTTGTCCATATCGGCGATGAGTTCGTCGGGCGTGCGGGCCTTGCCGGGGTAGTTACCGGTGGTCTGAATGCCGCCGGTGAGAGGGCCGTCGTGGTCGAAGCCGATCACGTCGTCACCCTGCCAGCAATGGACAGATACGGGAATGTCTTTCAGCTTGCGGATGGCGGCATCGGTGTCGATGCCCAGGGCGGCATACTGCGCCTTGGCGCTTTCATAACGGTTCATACGGTACAACTCCTTAATATATTTAGACTTTTTTAACATCGAAAGAACGGGCGATGGCAGTGCGGCCCTCGGCCAACGAGGTAAATTCCCCTGCCGCCAGCATCTGCACCAGCAGATTGCCCAGCGCGGTGGCCTCCACGGGGCCCGCGTACACTTCCATGCCGGTGGCCTGTGCGGTCAGTTCATTGAGGTAACCGTCCTGACAGCCGCCGCCTACAATGTGCAGGCGGGTGTAGGTTCTGCCGGTGACCTGCTCCATTTCGCGGACCGCCTGACCGTAGCGTTTCGCCAAGCTGAGATATACCACCTTGACGATCTCGCCGATGGTCTCGGGCACCTTACCGCCAGTTTCGGCACTGACGGTCTTGACCGTTTCGATCATGCTCTTGGGGGCTAAGAATCGCTGATCGTCCACGTCCACCACGGTATCGATATCCGCCGCCCGCGCCATGTCGCACAGGGCGCCGAAGCCGTATTCGTTGTTCAGTTCCCGCTTAATAGACTGAATGAGCCACAGGCCCATGATATTTTTCAAATAACGGAACCGATATTCCACGCCGCCCTCGTTGGTGAAGTTGAGCTTGTGACTTTCTTTACTGCAATCGGGAGCCATGCGCTCCGCGCCGATCAGCGACCAGGTGCCGGAGCTGATGTACAGGAAATCGTCATCGTTGGCGGGAACCGCAGCCACTGCGGAGCCGGTGTCGTGAGTGGCGGGCAGGACCACCTGACAGGTGAAGCCCACCTGCTCGGCTACCTCGTCGGTAAACATGCCCACGGTCTCGCCCGGCATCTTCAGTTCGCCGAACAGGCGGCGGGGATAGCCCAGCTTATCCAGCACTTTGCCGTCCCACTGCTTGGTCTCGGCATTTACCAAATTGCCGGTGGTGGCATTGGTGTATTCGTTCATCGCCACGCCGGTCAGCAGATAATTGAAATATTCGGGGATCATGAGCAGGCGGTGTGCCGCCTCCAGCTGTTCGGGATGGTTCAGCTTGACACTCATGAGCTGATACACCGTGTTGAACACCTGCTTTTGAATACCCGTGCGGGCGTACAGCTCTTCGGCGGAAATGCAACCGTATACGGGCTCATCCATGCCGTTATTACGACTGTCACGATAGGCCACAGTATCACCGATCAGGCGGCCCTTCTCATCCAACAGAACGAAGTCCACGCCCCAGGTATCGATGCCCATGGACACGGGAATCTTACCCGCCTCTTTGCATTTCTTAAGGCCGCCCAGGATCTCGCTGAACAGGCGCTCGGTATCCCAGCACAGGTGACCGCCGCGGCTGACCAGTTTGTTTTCGAAACGGTGGATCTCCTCCAGCACGATCTTACCGCCCTCCAGATGCGCCAACATGTGGCGACCACTGGACGCGCCGATATCCACGGCCAAGTAGTATGTAACCGACATTTGCTTTCTCCTTTCGCACAGGAAGTCTAGTTCCTACCAATTATACCAAATTCTTATAAAAATAGCAAGTATCTCATCCCACAAGCCGCAGGCCTTTGGGATAATGATTTTTTAGTTTTCCGCCGGACACCTTACCGAAGCCGGTGACGATGCCCGCTACCGCCACGGCGGTATAGCCGTTTGCCGCCTCGACGGTCAGCTCCTCACCCCGCAAAAACGCGGTCAGCCGTGGATCGTCGGCGGCAAAGGACAGCAGGCGGCGGCAATCCGCCGCCTGTGCACTTTGAAACAGGGCGTGGGCCGGCTCGGCACGCAGGGTGCGACCTGTGTGCAGCTGGGCGGCGGCAATGCCCGCGCCCAACACCGTCAGCCCTCGCGTGTCGGGCAGGTCGGCGGGCAGCAGACGTACCGTGTCGCCGAACGCCGCAAACGTGCCCGTCGGCGTATCAGCAAAGCAATCGGCATACAGGTCGCGGCAACGCTTGACCCCCTCCCCCTCTTTGGGCGCGCGAAACGGGGGCGGTGTATTCGCGCCGCCCGCCATGCGGCGGAACAGGGCGATGAAATGTCCCTCTCCCCCGTCCATGGGTAGGATGCGGCGGCAATAGGTCAGCGGGACGGTGGCCGCAAACGCCCGCTCCTCGGCGGTGCCGAAGGGAACGATGCGCTCCGCATCAAAGGCAGGTCTGCCAAAGGGCACCTGGATGGGTAACAATTCAAACTCGGGATGGGCGCGCAAAAACCGCACCACCGCCCACTCGTTTTCCTCAGGGGCAAAGGTGCAGGTGGACAGCACCAGTCGGCCGCCCTCGCGGACGCAGGCGGCGGCGTTCTGCAGGATATCCTGTCCCCGTGCGGCGCACAGGGCGATGTTTTCCTCGCTCCAGTGAGTAAGGGCGTCGGGCTCTTTACGGAACATGCCCTCCCCCGAGCAAGGCACGTCGGCCAGCACGGCATCAAAAAAGGCGGGCAGCTGCCCCGCAAGCAGGGCGGTATCCCCACAAGAGACCGCGGCGTTGCGCACGCCGCACCGCTCGATATTTTGCGCCAGTATGCGGGCGCGGGCGGGGACGTATTCGTTGCACCACAGCAGCCCTTGCCCTTGAAGGGCGGCGGCGATCTGCGTGGATTTGCCGCCGGGGGCGGCGCACAGGTCCAGTACCTGTTCTCCCACCTTGGGAGAAAGCACCGTTACCGCCGACATGGCGGAGGGCTCCTGCATATAATACGCACCGGCGTGGTGCAGGGGGTCGCTGCCCGCCTTAAACACCCCATCGATCACAAACCCATCCGCCGCAAAGGGCGTGGGGCGCAGCGGCTGCCCGAACAGTTCCCGCAGGCGAGCAACCGAGCATTTCAGCGTATTGGCGCGCAGTCCTCGTGCGGTCAGCGGGGCATGAAAGGCCGCTTCAAAGTCCCGCCAGTCGTCGGTCAGCAAACGGCGCATACGCGATTCAAACAAAGCGGGAAACTCCACGTCCCCACCTCCTTTTTACGAAAAAACGCGCCGCAGGTGCGGCGCGGCAAACGTCAGCGGGATTTACGCAGGCGGTCGCGCACCGAACGTTTGGCAGGGGCGGGCTCCTCCTGTTCCTCCAGACGGCTCAGCTGGAAATCTCCCAAATCCAGATAACTGTCGGGTTGTTCTTTTTTGGCGTATTCCTTTTCCACCTTGCGATCTACGCGGTATACCACCCACGGAGCCAGCAAAAACACCGGCACCAAAACAGGCGACAAATGACGGTACACCATGCGCCACGAGGTGATGCCCATATCGGTGCCGTCGGCGCCCATATGGACGGTAAATTCATTCTTGATCATGACGGCGACGACGATAAACAGCACCGCCGCACCCACTGCCATGAGAAAGGGCACGGTCTTACCCTGACGCAAAGCAAAAAATAAAATCACGGATACCGCCATCAGCACCGTGGCTACCGCCATGGGGAAAATGCTGAACTCGCTGTTTCCGGTATAAATTCCATACATGGCGAGGCACTGAAACGCCGTGGTGATGACCAGCGTGACCCATGCCAACACACGGGAAATCGAGGCGATCGTATCCATAAAAACAAACTCCTTTTTTGTGTTGTCCCTATTGTAGCACATCCAAAAGGGTTTGTACAGCCCGCTTTTTTTAAAAAAACCTTGCATTTTTAAAAAACGGTGGTATACTGTAGGTGTATGATATGTTGACAGTAAAGGAGTGGGGTGACCCGCTCCTTTGTGTTTAGGAGGTGCTGTATGGCCAAAGGAAACCGACCCGAGGGCGGCGTGGCGGCGGTTTGCCGCGAATTGGCGCAACCCTTTGCCGATCAGTTGGGGTTATCCATCTGGGATGTGCGGTTTGTAAAAGAGGGCGCGGATTGGTATCTGCGTGTCATCATCGACAAGCCTGAGGGTGTGGATATCAACGATTGCGTGGATATGACCCATCTGCTCAGTCCCGCACTGGACAAGGCCGATCCCATCGCCCAGTCCTATTGTCTGGAGGTCATGTCTCCCGGCATTGAACGGGAGCTGACCCGCCCCGAGCATTTTGAGGCCTTTGAGGGCGAGCCCGTCACCGTGCGACTCATCCGCCCCGACGAAAACGGCGAGCGGGAGATCGTGGGAATTTTACTGGGAACCCCCGACGGCAATGTGGCACTGCAGACCGAGGACGATCAAACACGCGTATTTTCCCGCAAGGATATCGCGGCGGTACACGCCGTGGATCTTTGGGACGATAGCGAAGAAACAATAACGGAGGAATGACACGACATGACTAACAACGCAGAATTCTTTGAGGCTTTACAGCTTCTCGTAAAGGAAAAAGGCATCGACGGTGAGTATCTGCTGGAAAAGATCCGCGCCGCCATCGTGCTCGCCGTGAAAAAAGATTACGGCGGAAAGGAAAATATCTTCGTGGTGATGGAGCCCTCTACCGGTGAGTTCTCCGTGTCCCTGCGCAAGACCGTGGTGGACGAAGTGGAGGATCCCGATGAGCAGCTGCTCCCCGAGGAAGCGGTGAAGTACAAAAAGTCCGCCAAGGTGGGCGATGTCATCGACATCAAGCTGGAGACCAAGCAGTTTGGCCGTATCGCCGCACAGACCGCCAAGCACGTCATCCGTCAGGGTATCCGTGAGGCAGAGCGCGGACAGAAGCTGATCGAGTTCCAGCGTCACAATCAGGAGCTCATCACCGTGCGTGTGACCCGTGTGGATCCTCAGACCGGTGCCGCCACCGTGGAGATCGGCAAGTCCGAGGCGGTCCTGCCCCGCAGCGAACAGGTGGCAGACGAGACTCTGCGCGAGGGTATGCACATCAAGGTGTTTGTCGCCGATGTGAAGGACGGCGAAAAGGGTCCCCGCGTTATCCTGTCCCGTACCCATCCGGGTCTGGTAAAGCGGTTGTTTGAAATGGAAGTGCCCGAGATCTTCGACGGCACCGTGGAGATCAAAGCCGTGTCCCGCGAAGCCGGTTCCCGCACCAAGATGGCGGTGCTGGCACACGACGAGAACGTAGACGCCGTAGGCGCCTGCATCGGTAACAAGGGTACCCGCGTCGCCCGTATCGTTGACGAGCTGGGCGGCGAAAAGATCGACATCATCGAGTACAGCGAAGATCCGCAGGCGTTTATCGCTGCCGCACTTGCCCCTGCCAAGGTGGTCGGCGTGGAAGTGGATCCCGACGGCGCCAAGGCATGCCGCGCTACCGTGCCGGATGCTCAGCTGTCGCTGGCGATCGGCAACAAGGGCCAAAATGCTCGCTTGGCCGCCAAACTGACCGGTTGGAAGATCGATATCCGCCCTGAAAGCGGTTTCTACGGCGAGGAAGAAGAAGCGTAATTCAGTATTTGACAGAGAGCGTGAGGAAGTATGCAGACAAAACGGATCCCCCTTCGGAAATGTACCGGCTGTGGGGAAATGAAACCGAAGCGAGAACTGGTGCGGGTCGTGAAAAGCCCTGATGGGGATATTTCCCTCGATCTGACCGGCAAAAAGGCAGGCCGCGGCGCCTATGTGTGCCCCGATGTGCTGTGCCTGCAGACCGCGCGCAAAGCACGGCGGTTTGAAAAAGCGTTTTCCTGCCGCATCCCTGAGCATGTGTATACGCAGATGGAGGAGGAATTGCGCGCCCATGAATCCTGACAAACTCTGCGGGCTGCTGGGTATGTGCCGCCGCTGCGGCCGGTTGGTGACCGGCTTTGACGCGGCAATCGCCGTGTGCGGCGAGACCGGCACCTTACTGATGACAGCGGCGGATGCGTCCCGTCGAACCGTCAAAGAATTACGGTTTTGTGCCGCTGCCCTGCCGATCTATCAGCTGCCCCTGACCAAGGAGGAGGTCGCCCGTGCCATTGGCAGTCAAAAGCCGGTGGCGGTGTTGGCGGTGTCCGACGAGGGATTTGCCACTGCGCTGCGACCCCTGTGCCTGCCCTATCACGATTTAGAGGAGGAATCCCACTTATGATGATTAAATACCGCGTCAGCGATGTTGCCAAAGATTTCGGTGTTCCCGGAAAGGAAATCATCGAGCTGTTGGCCAAGTATGTTGACACGCCCAAAAAGAGCGCTACTGCTCTGCAGGAGGACGAACTGGATCTGGTGTTCGAATACTTTACTCAGAAGCATCAGATGGACAGTCTGGACGCCTATTTCGCCGCCGCCGATAAGCAGCGGGAGGAAAAGGCTGCCGCGAAAAAGGTCGAGGAGGCTCCTGCGGCGGTGACGGTGACCACCGATACGCCCGCAGAGGAGAAACCGCAGACCATTGCCGGCGCTCCCGCACCCGCTCCCAAGCCCAAAAAGGATAAGGACAAACAGCCCGCACCCCGTCGCGCTCCCGTGGAGCGTCGTACGGTGGATACTCGCGCCATTCAGACCAACGTGGGCGACAAATACGACGAGAAGTTTGATGTCATGGCACAGACCTCCAACCGCGTGCGCGGTGACGGCGGCGGCGTCAAAAAGCAGAAGATCAATCAGAAATCTCAGCAATACAAGAAGCCTCAGCGCCGTCGCGAGACAGAGGCGGAGCGCCTGAAGCGTATTCAGATGGAGCGCCAGAAGAAGCAGATGACCATCACCGTGGGTGAGACCATCACCGTTTCCGAGCTGGCTTTGCGCCTGAAGGCTACCGTCGCCGAGGTCATCAAGAAGCTGATGATGCTGGGCATGATGGTCACCGCCAATCAGGAGATCGACTTCGACACCGCTTTCCTGGTGGCAGAGGAATTCCACGCCAAGGTGGAGCGCGAGGTGGTCGTCACCATCGAGGAGCGCATCATTGACGACAGCGAGGACGCTGACGACAACCTGCTGCCCCGCGATCCCGTGGTGGTGGTCATGGGTCACGTCGACCACGGTAAGACCTCCATTCTGGATGCCATTCGCAAAACCAAGGTCACCGACGGCGAGGCCGGCGGTATCACTCAGCACATCGGTGCGTATCGCGTAAACATCGACGGTCAGTCCATGACCTTCTTAGACACCCCCGGTCACGCGGCGTTTACCGCCATGCGTGCCCGCGGTGCGCAGGTCACCGATATCGCCATTCTGGTGGTGGCGGCGGATGACGGTATCATGCCCCAGACCATTGAAGCCATTAACCATGCCAAGGCGGCAGGGGTCTCCATCATCGTGGCCATCAACAAGATGGATAAACCTACCGCCAACCCCGATCGCGTGAAGCAGCAGCTGACCGAGTATGAGCTGGTTCCCGAGGAGTGGGGAGGCGACGTGATCTGTGTGCCGGTATCGGCGCTGACAGGTGACGGCATTGATTCTCTGCTGGAGACCGTTCTGTTGGTGGCGGAGGTCAAGGAACTGAAAGCCAATCCCGACCGCGCCGCCAAGGGTACGGTCATTGAAGCGCGACTGGATAAGGGTCGCGGCCCCATCGCCACCCTGCTGGTACAGAACGGCACCCTGCATGCGGGTGACGTGGTGGTGGCTGGTACGTCCGTGGGACGTGTCCGTGCCATGACCGACGATCGCGGTCGCAAGGTCAATGCCGCCGGTCCCTCTGTGCCCGTGGAGATCATGGGTCTGTCCGAGGTGCCCACCGCCGGCGATATCTTCAACGCGGTCAGCGACGAAAAGCTGGCCCGTGAGCTGGTGGAACAGCGCAAACAGGAAGCCAAGGAAGAGATCTTCCGTCAATATCAGAAGGTCACCCTGGATAACCTGTTCGATCAGATGCAGGTCAACGATATGAAGGAACTGAGCATCATCGTCAAGGCAGACGTACAAGGCTCGGTGGAAGCGCTCAAACAGTCGCTGGAGAAGCTCAGCAACGACGAGGTGCGGGTGCGCGTCATCCACGGTGCCGTGGGCGCCGTCAGCGAAAGCGACGTCATGCTGGCACAGGCCTCCAAGGCCATCATTGTGGGCTTTAACGTCCGTCCCGATCCGTTGGCTCAGGTCGCGGCCGAAAACGCCGAGGTGGATATGCGGATGTACCGCATCATCTACGATTGCTTAGACGAGATCGAGGCGGCCATGAAGGGCATGCTGGCGCCCAAGACCCGCGAGGTACTCCACGGCCGTGCCGAGGTGCGTCAGGTGTACAAGATCACCGGTGTGGGCCTCGTTGCCGGCTGCTACGTGCTGGACGGCAAGGTGTACCGCAACGATCTGCTCCGCATCGTCCGTGACGGCATCATCATCGGCGACGACAAGATGATCTCGCTGAAGCGCTTTAAGGACGACCAGAAAGAGGTCGCTCAGGGCTACGAATGCGGTATCGGTCTGGAGAAATTCACCGATATTCAAGAGGGCGACATTTACGAAACCTATATCATCGAGGAATACCGCGATTGATCCGAAAGGAGATTCACTATGTCCAGCTATCGTATGGACCGTACCGGTGAGGATATCATGCGGGAATTGACCGCTATCCTGCGCACCGTCAAGGATCCCCGCGTGACCGGACTTATCAGTATCGTTCGCGTGGATGTGACCCGCGACCTGTCCTATGCCACCGTGCACATCAGTGCTATGGACGGATTGGATGCCGCCAAGGCGGCGGTCAAGGGTCTCACCTCCGCCGCAGGGTATATGCGGCGAGAATTAGGCAACGCGTTGAAATTGCGCCACGTACCGCAACTGCAATTCGTGGCGGACGATTCCATCGCCTACAGCGCCCGCATCGCCCAAACACTGGAGGAGCTTTCCAAGGATACGAAAAAGGACGGGGACAGCCTATGAGCAAGCCCGTAACCGTTACACAGGCGGCGGCCATGCTATCTGCCGCCGATCGGGTGCTGATCCTGACCCACCAATTTCCCGACGGGGATACCCTCGGCTCGGGTTTTGCCCTCTGCCGCGCACTGCGGGCACTGGGCAAGCAGGCACAGGTGGTGTGCAGTGATCCCATTCCCGAAAAATACGACTATATGTTTGAGGAGCTGCCCGTGCAGGATTTTGAACCTGCCTTTATCTGTGCCGTGGACGTGGCAGACGCCGCGTTGTTGGGCGAGGGTCTGCTGCCCTACGCCGATCAGGTGGAGCTGTGCATCGACCATCACGCCTCCCATCGGGAATACGAACGGCAGCTGCTGTTGGATGCCACGATGGGCGCCACCGCCATGCTGATTCTACAGGTCATGGAACAGATGGGCGTCACCGTGGACAGTGCCATGGCGGATTGTCTGTATACGGGCATTGCCACCGACACCGGTTGCTTTAAGTACAGCAACGTGACGCCCCTGGCCCACCGCATGGCGGCACAGCTCATCGAGGCGGGCGCTCACAGTGAGAGCATCAACCGCGCTATGTTTGATATCAAATCACGGGCGCGCTTGGCGCTGGAGCAGTTGGCGCTCAGCTCCATCACCTATTACTATCGCGATCGCTGTGCGGTCATGGTGATCACCGAGGATATGATGGAAACCACCGGCGCTACGGAAAACGACATGGAGGGGTTATCCCCTCTGCCCCGTCAGATCGAGGGCGTGTGGGTGGGTCTCACCCTGCGCCGCAAGGATGACGGCAATTACAAAGTAAGCGTGCGCACCGGCAACCACGCCGATGCCGCACAGATCTGCGGACTGCTGGGCGGCGGCGGACATGCCCGCGCGGCAGGCTGTACTCTGTCGGGTACGGTAGAGGAGGTCACCGAACAGCTGCTGAAGGCTGTGGCCACTGCCGTTCCCCGCATTACCACGTAAGGGGACGCGTATGGACGGCATTTTATGCTTGGACAAGCCCCAGGAGATGACCTCCTTTGCCGCTTGCGCCCTACTACGGCGACTGATCGGCGAAAAAAAGGTGGGGCACGCGGGAACACTGGATCCCATGGCCACCGGTGTGCTGCCTCTGTTTTTCGGAAAAGCCACCCGCGCCATTCCCTTGCTCCCCTGTCACGACAAGACCTATACTGCCACGCTACAGTTTGGCAAGCGCAGTGACACCCTGGACATTTGGGGGACGGTCACCGCTACGGGCGGTACCATCCCCACCCTATCTGCCATTGAGGCGGCGCTCTCTGCCTTTCGGGGTGAGATCCTACAGATCCCGCCCATGACCTCGGCACTGAAAAAGGACGGCGTACGGCTATATGAGCTGGCACGTCAAGGCATCGAGGTGGAACGCGAGGCACGCCCCGTCACCATCTATTCATTAGAGATCGACGGGTACGACGAGGGCAGCGGTTGTTTGCAGCTGACCTGCTCCTGCTCCGCGGGAACGTATATTCGCACGTTGTGCGATGATCTGGGGCGGGCGTTAGGCTGCGGCGCGGTCATGACGGCTCTGCGACGCACGGCCGCGGCGGGATATACCTTGGCACAATGCTTTACACCCGACGACTGTCGGCGGATGGCGGAAAACGGCGAGCTTCCCTCTCACCTACAGCCGGTGGACACGGCGTTTGTCACCTATCCTACCTTGACCGTAACTGCGCCGCAGGCCAATCGCTTTCGCAACGGCGGGGCGCTGGCACTTACACGGCTGAACCGTCCGGTAGACAGCACCGTGCGCGTGTATGCGCCGGACAATACCTTTTTGGGGCTGGGAGTCCCTGAACACGACGAATTGCAGATACTTCGCCTTTTCTAAAGGAGGAATACACCATGCAAGAACATAACGAGTTAGTACAGGAGCCTGTCAAAAAGCGCCGCGGACGAGTGCGTTACGCCGCACCGCTGGGATTTTTGGTGCTGCTGTTTGCCTTGATCGGCGTGATCTCCGTCATCGTAGGCGGGATCGGGCTGATACAAAAATGGACCGACGATACCCCCTTGCGAGAGGAAATGTACACCTTTTTGGATCCGGTGATGCAGTTCTTCCCCTCGGATTTTGAGGATGCCGGTGAGGACGGGCAGGATTCTCTGCTATTGGCGGCCGTATACCGCGTGAGCGAGGCGGAGCGCATCCGCCAGCTGCGGGAAAAGGACGACACCTGTGCCTACGAGCTGGACGAGACCCAGTGGCGCATGAAGATCCCCGAAACGGTGATCAGCGACTCCTTTGCCCACCTATTCGGCGACGCAGCACTGACCCACCGCACCGTAGGTGAGGTGGAATACAAGGCCGACGAAAAGTTGTATTACGTCCCCTTGTCCATCAACACCTCCGGTTACACGCCGGTGATCGGCTCCATCAAGCGCAGCGGTGAACAGTACGCGGTGGAGGTCACCTATGTGGCGAACACGGACATTGAGGTAAACGACAAAGGCGAATCCGTTCCGCCCACCTTTGATATGGGCAAATACACCCAGCGATACACCGTACGGCGCGGCGAGGATAAATCCCTCACCCTGCTTTCGGTGGCGGCAGTGGGATAAATACACAAAAAAAGAAGACCCCCGACGGGGTCTTCTTTTTTTGTACAATCACACGGTGGTGGTTTCACCGCGGGAGATATGGGAGTAGTTGAGATCTGCCATTTTAGCGGCGTTGACCTCCTCGGGACTCTTATAGGTGGGGATCAGCCGTTTCATGGTCGCTATCAGCTGAGAGGGAGAATCGGCGCTGAGCACATCGTCCAGTATTTTCAGTTTCTCCTCCAACAGTTGGGGTGTAATCGGCTCCCGCTGGCGTTCGATAAAGATCTTATGATTGGGGGTCGCCACCAGATTCTCGTTGCGCATCAGCAGCTCCTCATACAGCTTCTCGCCGGGGCGCAGGCCCGTTTCCACAATGGGCATGTCCACATACGGCGTGTAGCCCGAAAGGCGGATGAGGTTTTCTGCCAGCTCCAGAATGCTGACCGGACTGCCCATATCCAGCACAAAGATCTCCGAATCGTTTGCCATGGCACCCGCCTGCAGTACCAGCTGGGCCGCCTCGGGAATGGTCATGAAATAGCGGATGATGCGCTTATCGGTCACGGTAACGGGACCGCCGTGGCGGATCTGCCGCTGGAACAGCGGGATCACCGAACCGTTGGAGCCCAGCACATTGCCGAACCGCACCGCCGCATAACGGGTGCTGCCCGACGACGCCATGCTCTGCACGATCATTTCACACAGGCGTTTGGTGGCGCCCATCACGTTGGTGGGGTTTACCGCCTTGTCGGTGGAGATCAGGATAAAGCGCTCCGCGTGGTACTTCTGCGCCGCCTTTGCCACATGATAGGTGCCGAACACATTGTTGCGCACCGCTTCCTCGGGGCAATCCTCCATCAGCGGCACGTGCTTATGCGCCGCCGCGTGGAATACGATCTGGGGACGATACCGTTCGAACAAGCGGTCGATCTTACGTTCATCCCGCACCGAGGCGATCTCCACGCTCAGGTTCAGGGACGGATGATCGAACTTCAGCTCCTGCTGAATGTCGTAGGCGTTGTTCTCGTAAATGTCCAACACGATGAGCTGACGGGGGTTCTGGCGGGCGATCTGACGGCACAGCTCCGAGCCGATGGAACCGCCGCCGCCCGTAACCATAACCACCTTATCCGACAGAAAATGATAGATCTCTTGGTTTTCAAAGTCTACCGGCTCTCTGCCCAGTAGGTCTTCGATGCTCACCTCGCGGATCTTTTTGATCATGCTGTCCGCGGGACCGCTCATCAGGGTAAGCACATCCGGCAGCAGGCGCACCCGACATTTCAGCGGCATGCACAGTTCCAGTATCTCACGGCTGCGTTCCTTGCTTGCCGACGGGATGGCCACCAGAATCTCGCGGGCGCCGTATTTTTTCATATATGTTTCCAGGTTGCTGATGGGGCCCTCAATGGGGATGCCGCGAATACGGCGACCCATCTTATTGGGGTCGTCATCCAACAAGCAGACGGGACGGTATCCGCTGCCGATGTTGCGCAGCATCTCATCCAGCAGCATGACACCCGCATCGCCCGCGCCGATAATGAGCAGGGGGATTCCCTCCCGCAAGTGACTTTGGATGAGATATTCACGGTAGCGGCGGTAGGCAAAGCGTACCGCCAGCATCACCAGCAACGGAAACACCGCCGCCAACAGCGTCAGCGTAAAGGGCGGACGGGGCGGCAGCCAGTAGGCCACCAGCAAATATACCGCATACCCCGCAAAAGCCGCACCGATGAGTGACAAATATTCTCGACTTTCTGCGTACGCCCACAGGCTTTTATAGGTTCTGAATACAATGAGAAACGCGGAAATACAGATGCCCAGCAGTATCAAATGGTTCCCCAGACTGTCAGTGGGCAAGCGGTGCTCTCCGTATAGATTGAGAACCAGCAGCGCCGCGTAAGAGGCTGTCAGAATGAACAAATCCAAGCCCATCATCAACAGCTCGCGCATCCCTTTTCGGTTGGACAGATTCTTTAAGAACTGCATGTCCTCGGCGTAGCCGTCAGCCACGCCGCCCCTCCTTTACAGAAAAAGAAAGACCTTCTACAACGATCGGCTCCCACGGGGATGATCTTTCAAAGGTCTGCTCTTTGTTATTTATTTGCCGTCTACCGTGGCAGAGGTATAGGAATAATCGTAGGATTTATAATACTTGTACCGATCGTACTTGCCGTAGGTGCGGCCGTTTTCTTTCATATCGGTGATGACCGCGCCCAGCAGGTTGCCCTGCACATCCTTGACGTTGTCCACGGCGTGCTGCAATTCCTCATAGGTGGTCTGGCGCTGACGACATACCAGTACGATGCCGGCGGCTTTATCGCTGAGGACCAGCGCATCCGAAACCACGCACAGAGGCGGCGTGTCTACAAAAATATAGTCGTAATGCTCCTGCATTTCGCTCAAGAAATTACCCATAGCCTCGGAGCCCAGCAGCTCGCTGGGGTTGGGCGGCAGGGTGCCGCAGGTGATCAGGTCGAGGCCCTTTGCCACCTCACGGCAAACGCATTCTTCATACGTCATCAATCCCGACAGGATCATGGACAGACCGTTGGCCTTTTTGAGACGAAACACCTTGTGCTGCGACGGCTTGCGCATGTCCGCATCGATCAGCAACACCCGCGCGCCGGTCTGCGCCATGGTGATGGCCAGGTTGGAGGCGGCGGTGGATTTGCCCGCGTTGGGCTCGGCACTGGAAATGATAACCACCTTGCTGTTGGCGGTCGCCAGTGCAAACAGCAGATTGGTGCGGATCGCCTTGTACGCCTCTACGATCTGGAAGGTGCTGGCGATGGGACGGGTGGGAAGGTTCGATTTTTGCTTAGCCACGCTTTGCCCCTCCTTTTACCGCCAAATCAAAACTGGGGATCTCACCCAGAACCGGAATATCCAAACGCATGCGAAGATCATCCTTATCGCGAACGGTGTTGTCAAACAGCGTGCGCAGCAGAACGATCGCCACCGCAAGCACCAGGCCGATCAAGCCGCCGATAACCGCGGTTTTCATGGTGTTAGGGCCGGTCTTGACAGCAACCTGCGCATCCTCGTATACGGTTGCCACGCCGGTCTCGCCGGTCTTTTCAAACGCTTTTGCAGAAGCGTTTGCCATCAAGCGGCAAGCATCCTGCGCCAGATCGGGATCGGCGTGCGTCACCATGATCTGCAAGAACGAGGTCTCCTCCGTTTGGGAGAAGGACACCGCCGATCTCAGCTCACCGGCGGTCATTTTTCCGCCCAACTGCGTGGATACCTCCCGCAGCGTGGTGTTGGTAGTGGCCGCCACTCGGATGGTCTTTGCCAACCGTTCGGACGCCGTCAGGTTGCTGGAAGTCGCCGCGTTGGCATTATAGTCCTGCGACACGTTTTTAACGTAAAGCTTTGCCGACGAGGTATACTGATCCTCCACAAACAAAGCCGTATACCCACCGAACAGCACGGCGCCGATCACAACAGCAGCCACAATCCATTTGATGCGTGCCAGCAACAAATAGAAAATTGACCGCAAATCCAATTCCTGCATGAGAGCAATCCTTTCTTTCGACAAGGGGGTTACCTTGCCGCTTTTTTGGTGCGGAGAACGCCGCACCCGCGAATAAAACAAATTTTATCCATACGGTACTCATTATACGAAACTTTCCCAAGTTCGTCAACCCTTTATTTTTTTGTATTTTCAGGAAAAAGTGGCGTTTTGCGGTTGAAAATGAAAACGGAATTTTATATAATGGGTGTATATGTCATTTGGAAAGGAAGTTGGGCGTGGACATTCTGCAACATTTCAGTTTCTTATGGGACAGCCTGCTGTTTTTCGTAACGGGCGACGGTTGGAAAAATTTAGTGATGCTGGCAGTGGGCGGCCTGCTCATCTATCTGGCGCTGGCAAAGGATTTTGAACCTTCCCTGCTGATGCCTATGGGCTTGGGCGCGATCATTGTCAACCTGCCCTTCTCCGGCGCGATCGGTGAAGCGGCTGACGGCTCCCAAGGTATTATCGAATGGTTATTTAAGGTAGGTATTGAGGCCTCCGAGGCGTTGCCGCTCTTACTGTTCATCGGTATCGGCGCCATGATCGACTTCGGCCCCCTGCTGTCCAACCCGAAGATGTTTTTGTTCGGCGGTGCGGCGCAGTTCGGTATTTTCCTTACCGTGGCCGCCGCTACCCTGTTTGGCTTTGACTTTAAAGACGCCGCCGCCATCGGCGTGATCGGTGCGGCGGACGGTCCTACCGCTATCTTGGTGGCCAACGTGCTGGAAACCCCGTTGCTGCCTGCCATCATGGTGGCGGCGTACTCGTACATGGCACTGGTGCCCATCATTCAGCCCTTCGCCATCAAGCTGGTCACCACCAAAAAAGAGCGGATGATCCGCATGACCTACAATCCGAAATCCGTATCACGCCGTACTCGCATCCTGTTCCCCATTGTGGTAACGGTGATTGCCGGCTTGATCGCTCCCAAATCCGTATCGCTGGTGGGCTTCCTGATGTTCGGTAACCTGCTGCGTGAATGCCTAAAGCTGGACAATCTGTCCCAGACCGCGCAAACCGCACTGGCCAACCTCATCACCATCGTGTTGGGTCTGTCCATTTCGGCCAGCATGAAGGCGGAAAAATTTGTGGATCTCAACACGGTCATCGTCATGGGTCTGGGCTTGGCGGCCTTTGTGTTTGACACCATCGCCGGTGTGCTGTTTGCTAAGTTCCTCAACCTGTTCCTGCCCGCGGGCAAGAAATTCAATCCCATGGTGGGCGGTGCCGGTATTTCGGCCTTCCCCATGTCCGCCCGTGTCATTCAGAAAATGGCACTCAAAGAAGACAACCAAAACCACCTGCTCATGCACGCCGTGGGTGCCAACGTGGCCGGTCAGATCGGCTCCGTAGTGGCCGGCGGTATCATCCTGACGGTGGTGCCGAAATTGCTCGGCGCGTAATGTGGTAAGGAGGAAAAACAATGTCGATTGCTACTCAAAATGCGTTGCTGCTGATGCTGCTCGGTATGGTGGGTATCTTTGCGGTGATGCTGCTCATCATGGTTACGGTCAACCTGTTAAACAAATTTGCCAAGGATAAGGAAGAGAAATAATGGCTGATAATAAGAAGATGGTGGAAGCCATCACCTCCATGGAGGACGATTTTGCTCAATGGTATACGGACGTGGTGAAAAAGGCGGAGCTCGCCAGCTATTCCGGTGTGCGGGGCTGCATGATCGTGCGCCCTTACGGCACCGCCCTGTGGGAAAACATCCGCAACGATCTGGACAGCCGCTTTAAGGCGCTGGGCCACGAAAACATCATGATGCCCATGTTCATCCCCGAAAGCCTGCTTCAGCGAGAAAAGGATCACGTGGAGGGCTTTGCCCCCGAGGTGGCCTGGGTCACCCACGGCGGCGACGAAAAGTTGCAGGAGCGTCTGTGCGTGCGTCCCACCTCCGAGACGGTGTTCTGTGAGCACTACGCCGATATCATTCACTCTTACCGTGACCTGCCCAAGCTGTACAACCAGTGGTGCTCGGTGGTGCGGTGGGAGAAGACCACCCGCCCCTTCCTGCGCACCATGGAGTTCTATTTGCAGGAGGGTCACACCATGCACGAGACCCCCGAGGAGGCCCTGGAAGAGACTGAGCGGATGCTGAACGTATACGCCGATTTCTGTGAGCAATCGCTGGCCATCCCCGTGGTAAAGGGTCGCAAGACCGACAAGGAAAAGTTCGCCGGTGCGGAGGCCACCTACACCATCGAAGCCATGATGCACGACGGTAAGGCGCTGCAAAGCGGTACCAGTCACTATTTCGGTGACGGCTTCGCCCGCGCTTTTGACATTCAGTTTACCGATCGCAACAACCAGCTACAATACCCCCATCAGACCTCCTGGGGTATGTCCACCCGCATCATCGGTGCCATCATCATGACCCACGGCGACGACAACGGCTTGGTACTGCCTCCCGCCGTGGCCCCCATTCAGCTGGTGATCCTGCCCATCGCTCAGCACAAGCCGGGCGTACTGGACAAGGCTCGTGAGTTGGCGGATCGCCTGAAGGCCGTCGCCCGTGTGAAGGTGGACGATTCGGACAATTCCGCCGGCTGGAAATTTGCGGAATATGAGATGAAGGGGGTGCCGCTCCGTCTGGAGATCGGTCCCCGCGATATTGAAAACAACCAGTGCGTGCTGGTGCGCCGCGACAACCGCGAAAAGACCGTGGTGTCGCTGGACGAGCTGGAGACCAAAATTCCCGAGCTGCTGCAGGCTGTTCACGACGGCTTGTACGAGAAAGCACTGGCTCGCCGCGAGGGTATGACCTTCACCGCCACCAACATGGAGGAAATGAAGGATGTCGCCGACAACAAGCCCGGTCTGATCAAGGCCATGTGGTGCGGCGATCTTGAGTGCGAGATGAAGCTCAAAGAGGATGCCGGCGTGACCAGCCGCTGTATGCCCTTTGAGCAGGAGCACATCGCCGATACCTGCGTGTGCTGCGGCAAGCCTGCCAAGACCATGGTGGTCTGGGGCAAGGCCTATTAAGGAGGTTTCGTTATGAACCAGTTAGCAAAGCCGATCGCCGGCGAGACCGTGGCGATCCTGCACACCAATCACGGGGACATTGCCATTCGCCTGTTCCCCGACCACGCACCCAAAACGGTGGAGAATTTCGTGACCCACGCCAAGAACGGTTACTACGACGGGCTGATCTTCCACCGCGTTATCAACGATTTTATGATCCAGGGCGGTGACCCCACGGGTACCGGCTGCGGCGGTGAAAGCATTTGGGGGCATCCCTTTAAGGACGAGTTCACCCCCGAGCTGCACAACCTGCGGGGCGCCCTGTCCATGGCCAACGCGGGCCCCGGCACCAACGGCAGCCAGTTCTTCATCGTCCAG
>JAFVQV010000010.1 GCA_017504645.1 Clostridia bacterium
ATTCCCGTGAGTGGCACGAGCGTCTCTTAACCGTTCAGCAAGAGATTGCTCGCGTTCTGGTGAAAGAATATGTCCCTTTGGTGCGCGACACCTTCAAAGATGTTACCGATGTGTATATCCCCAGCGGCAATCGTCAGCTGTTTGAGGCGGCGATGATCTACTGGGCGATCAAATGGAAATGCGCGTTGCCGTTCCAAAAGGATCTGTCGCCCTATTATCTCAAAACCACCGATGGTGGCGAATACATCGCCTACGCATATAGCAAACAGACTTGTAGCGACCCTGAATATATGCCGTCTGTCTGCTTCCCCGATTACACGACCTGTGGCGAGATGACCCGCGATTCGGGGAAGTATCCCATTGAAGCGATTGCGTGGGATAACCGTTTTTGCTCCCGTAAGGGCGGTTGGAAAAACAATCCATACAACGACTACGAGTACGTCTATGAATGGATGAGCGGGATGATCGACGACACTCCCGCCGACGCTGATAAAACAGCCCGCCTGCGTGAGCGACAGTTCCTCACGGAGGACAGCGAGGTCAATATTATGGTGGTAAAGGATACGATGTCTTCCTTGGCTGAGCGCCTTCCCGTGTTGGATGAGGCGGTGACAGCTCGATTCTACGACTTTGCGCTGGAGCAGGCCACGCTGTATGCCAAAGACTATCCTCCCCAGATGCAGGATCTGATCGTTTGGGAGCAGGTGAGCAGCTTCATCGGCAATACGGTGGCGATGATGGTGCTGGATATCCTCTACGAAGACGGCACTTTCCAACCCCTAAGCGAGCAAGACAAAGTGTCCGCCAATCTCCTGATGTTCTGCGACCGCCTGCCGTAATGGCAAGATGACGAAACACCAATCGGTTTTTGCGTGACGACCCACCCCACCCGATTTTGGGTGGGGTGTTCTCTGTTGGGGGCGGATACGCACCAACTTTTGCACAAAATGTTGCGCTAAGGGTAGAAATGTGTGCTATACTGTTCTTGCAAGGGAGGGATTACCTGTGAAAAGTGTCACAGAGCGACTGAACGACGTGATCGACTACATTGAAAACCATCTAACCGACAACATCGATCAGGAGGCGATTGCGCGCATCGCCTGCTGTTCCTACTACGACGTGGGACGGATGTTTTCGCTGGTGGCAGGTCTGTCCATCACCGATTACATCCGCAATCGGCGGTTGGCCTTGGCGGGAGAGGAGCTGAAAACAAAATGCGTCCGTGTGATCGACGTGGCGCTGAAATACGGCTACGATTCCCCCGTGTCCTTTTCCCGCGCTTTTTCAAAATTTCACGGATTTCCCCCCGGCAAGACCGGTGAAAACGGGGCGATCCCCAAGCCGTTTCCCAGACTGGTCTATCAAATTCGAGCAAAGGAAGTGCAGAATATGATCCGCAAAGACGTTCTCCGTGTCAACGGAAAGGAATACGAGGCCGCCTATTTCGGTGAAAGGGATATGTCCTCCTGGTCGGACTATGCCAGTAAGCGTGAATATTGGCGGTTGGAAAACGTGGGCGACGATTTCAAAGACTGTCAAAAAGACAGCGAGGTGCTTCCCTACAACAACTATCCGCCCATCGCCATCGAGGTGGGGCAGGTGTTCGTCATCGACTATCACAAGAAAGAGGGCGGCATCGACCGCCGCGTCTATCTGGCGGACGGTACGGTGTGGCAAGGGCTGGACTCCACCCGACGAATTTTTGTAAAAGAGTAAAAAAGTGGCAAACCAAACCGTCAAAAGTTCCACTATATAGATGTAGGGAGGCGGAAAATGACGTTGTATCAAATGTTCAAAGCCAAGGCACGGTTGTGCGAGGAAACGGAGTTTGTCAAAATCTATCGAATGACGGTAGTTGACAAGGAATACAAGGTCGTCATTACCCAAAAGCGGGCCAACGGCCACACCGTCATCCATTGTGAAGGCAACCGTATTTTCTGGGAGCAGGTGCCGTGGTTTCCGCGGTTTGCCGGTCGCAACTACGGCGACAAAGTGCCGATTTATACAGCAATTCCGGAGAAAACCTGCGTCACGGTGTTCGCTGTTAAAGGCAAACCCGATGGCTTTGTAGGTCTGGATGACGGCGCATTCCATTGCGCCGACAACTTCAGCGATAGGCACGTCAACGTAATGAGTTACAAGCGTTTTATGCGGCTGTAATCCTCAATCACCTGTTGAATTCCCCTCAACTATCGCTCCATTGACGGGGCGGGTACCACGCGGTATAATGAACACAGAGTTAGACAAGGAGGTGGCAAAAATGGAGATGCCTGAGCGTTCTCCCAAGCGTCCCGCGGGCTGGTCAAAGCCCTATTGGGCACGGACGGGGCTGTACGCCGCCGCGACGCTGGTCTCCTTTCTGTTCAGCCTCCTTGTGGTGCGGTTTGGCTGCGGGGTGGTGTTGCGTGCCGCCATACCCGCCGCCCCCATCACGTGGCGGGTGATCGACACGGTGCTGGACCTGCTGGTCACCGTGGCGGTGGCATGGTATTTCGCCTCCCGCGAAGGCTATGACAAGCGCACCGCCAACGCCAAAACCTGCGTGGGCGGCGGACTTTTGTTCCTGCTGATCCAAAGCCCCGCGGCGCTGGTCTTTCCTCCCGCCGCGGGGCCGCTGGCCTCCACCCTGGCACAGCTGATCTTTTTCGGCAATCAATCCACCTATGCCGCCAGCTTGGAGTCTCCGCC
>JAFVQV010000068.1 GCA_017504645.1 Clostridia bacterium
CATGGAAGAGGTCCTCAGTGACAAGATATTCTATGATAATTCCGGTGGAGGAATGACTTTGTCCGGCGGCGAGCCTTTACTGCAATTTGATTTTGCGTATGAATTGTTGAGGCAAGCCAAAGCGAACGGTCTTCATACCTGCATTGAGACCTGTGGCTTTGTTCCCACCGAGAAGATCAAACAGGCGGCGGCATACATTGATATGTTTCTGTTTGACTGGAAGGTGACAGATGATACACTCCATAAGCGATACACCGGTGGCAGCAATGCACTGATCCTGCAAAACTTACGGATGCTGGATGCGCAAGGCGCAAAAATCGTTTTGCGATGCCCTATTATTCCCGATGTTAATGACACGGGCGAGCATTTTAAAGGGATTGCCGCTTTGGCAAACTCACTGCGCAATGTATCGGCGGTGGAGATCGAGCCATATCATTCCTTGGGAAATTCTAAGTATCAAAAATTGGATGAGGATACCACTCCAACAGTGTTCAGAACACCCGCAGATGAAGAGGTTGAGCGTTGGATCGATGACATTGGAAAACTTACTCATGTCAAGGTGCAAAAAGCTTAAGGAAGGTTTCCAAAAATCCCCATGGAAAGAGTTTGTAAAAGCGGTGTAGAACTTGAACTTTGAAGTGGTATATGACAAGATGAAGTAAAAGGCTTTGGCTCCGTTTGATGCGAATGAGCAAACTTTTTGTCTAGCAATGTTCATGGTAAATGAACAATAAAATTTTATTTTGGAGGTAAACAATATGGGAAGCAAGCGCGCAAAAAAACTATGTCAGCAGATCCTGAGCGTGATGATCCTGGCGGTTTTGTCACTGAGCATGATCAGTTGCAGCCCCAAGCAGGACGACAAGCCGAGCGACGGTGATGGTACCGTCACGACCACCACGACAGGCTCTGACGTGGGCGGCGAAAACAATGGTGGGGATATAGATCCTAATGTAACGACTACTGTTGGCTCCGGTGACACCACGGTCACTCAAGTGCAGGGCGGCACTTCCTCCGGGAAGCTGTTTGACAAGCAGGTGACATTTACCGTGATGACGCAGGAGCACCCCAGTCAAAAGGTAAATCCAAGCGGTATCAAATACACAGAAATTCTGGAAAAGACCAATGTGAAATTAGAGTTTGATATTACCCCTCAGGCAAGCTGGAACACCAAAATGACAGCAGCCTTGGTGTCCGGTGCATTAAGCGACATCACATGGGTCGACCTGGATAGCCTGCGTGAGTACGCTGAGAAGAATATCTTTTTGGATCTGACTCCTTATATGGAAAAGGAACTGTCCAATTACTATCGATTTATCAAGGATGACAGCGAGGCGAAAAAGACCAAGATAGACGGCAAGGTGTATGGTTTGATTACCGTAAACGGGGACTATTATCCCTCACAGCCGATCGATGATCGTCATACAGCTCTCAGCTGTGGCGGTGTGATGCCGGTTATTCGTTACGATATTTTGGAAAAACATAACCTGAAGATGCCGACCACTTTTGACGAGTGGTTCGATACCATGAAGCAGCTGAAAGTGCTGTATCCGGAAAGTGCTCCATGGAGTGGTCGTATCCGTGGTATCAATGCGATCAACTATATGTCCTACGCGATGAGCGGCTACTATCCGGGGCTGCATTATAATCACGATCAGAAAAAGTACACCTACGGTGTGCTGAATAGCGACTTCCGCAAGGTGATCGAATTCCTGCGTAGCTGTTGGGAAGAGGGCATTATGGACAACAACATGTGGTCCGTAAACGCCAACCTGTGGACGGAAAATGTTGTCAGTGGCAACACCTTCTTCTGGCTGGATAACGCCGGCTTTGCCGCCTTACAGAATGAGCAGTTAAAGGAATCCAACCCCAAGGCAAACCTTCAGATCATGCCCCTGATGGCCAACGACCAGGGTGTAAAGCGCGGCGAACTGTATTCACAGAACTGGTATACGCAGCTTTATGTAATCAGCGCTAAAAGCACGAAAAAAGACCAAATTGTCAAGTTTATGAACTGGTGCTACAGCGACGAGGGCATGTGGGTTACGAACTACGGCAAAGAGGGCGTTACCTTTACCAAAGACGATAAAGGTAATGTAACGATTCCTGAATCCATTGCCAAGAATTATGTGAACAGCGCTTCGCCCGCCTATAACTATTCCAGTGATCTGGGCGTTGGTATGCTGTCCTTTACTCCCTTGGTTCACAACAATGTAGCGCTCAACAACGCGTTGGAGAAGCTGGGCGCGGTCGATCTGGAGTACAGCAAGCAGATTGACAGGGTCACGCAGGCAGACGTGAAGGCAGGCAACTACAAAGCACAGGTTATTGATGTGGCCTTGGAAAAGGGTATTCGCGCTAAAACCATGACCAAGGAAGACGCGATCTTTACGCTGATGAACACGCAGCTTCGTCAATTCATCGACGGAAGATTGCCCATGACTCAGTATGATAGCTTTGTGGCACAGGTCAAAAAGCTGGGTGCCGAGGATGTGGTAAAGGCTTACAACGATGCCTTGGCAAAGGTAAAATAAGCAAAAGCATTGATTAGACTGTTCCGATAGGCGGGTATGAACAATACCCGCCTATCGGGAACAGAAGATTTATAGGAGGCACGTGCATGGTGCGCAGAACGATAGCACTGCTGGTCGGAGTTTGTCTATGCCTGTCCGCATGGACTTTCAGCGGCTCGAATGTGTTGGCGGAAGAGACGACAAACGCAGAGAATACCGTGATGGTCGGCAATACGGATAAAGGGATGCCTGCTTTTTACAGCGATGTGGCGGCCACTTATCCGTCGGAAAATTATGCTGATTCGTCGGTGGGTATTACCTTGGAGAATGGGGTCACTGCCGATGGTTTGGCTATTTCTTGTGTAGACGGCAGTGTACTGTGGGATGAGACCATCACCGATATCACGTGGCCAGTGACCGTGCCTCAAAGCGGAAAATATGTGCTTCATGTGAAATATCAAAGCGTGGGCAACGTGGGAAATGACATGGTGCGCGCGCTGATGTTGGATGGAAAAACTCCGTTTTACGAAGCGGAGAGCCTGACCTTTTACAATGCATGGACAGATGATGGGGAGGTGAGCGTCAACAGTATCGGCGATCAGGTTCGTCCGGGCGTGGTGCAAGTAAAGTGCTATCAAGAAGCATATGTGTTTGACTCATTAGGTTGGTATGCGGAACCGTTGGTGTTTTATCTTACCGCCGGCGAGCATCAATTGACCCTGAGTTATATTTCTCAATCAATGGAATTGGCGGGGCTGGTATTTGAGCCCTACCGATTGACGCCTTCCTATGCGGAAATTTCCGCTGATTATCCTACTGAGACGATCGGTACCGTCATGCAGATTTTCCAAGCAGAGGATACCATGACCGTCAAAAACGATGCCACTATCCGTCTGGAAAGCGATGGTGATCCGGAAACATACCCCCAATCTTTGGGGTATCGGGTGTTTAACTCTATCGGTGGCTGGCGCTGGCGTGCCGGAAATCAGTCGGTCAAAATGGAATTCACGGTTGACGAAACTGGTTGGTATCAGATGGGGTTCCGCTATAAGCACACCTGGAATGATGGGTTGCCGACACATCGCACGGTGTTGCTGGATGGCGCAGTGCCGTTTGCAGAAATGTACGATTATCGTTTTAATTATGATCAGGATTGGCAAACAGAGGTTTTACATAGTAACGAGGGAGATCCTTACCTCTTTTATCTAGAAGCCGGTAAGCACGAATTGGAAATGCGTGTGACGATGGGCGAGATTCAACCGTTGCTGCAGTCGCTGTACAGTGATCTGCTCAGCATTTCGGATATGCTTCAGGATATCAACGAATTGACCGGTAACGATCCTGATCCCAACTATGACTACGAGTTTTTCCGCTATATCCCCACTTTGGAGGGGGATATGATTCAGTTGGCGGAACAACTGGAATATAAGAATGACTATTTAAAGAAAATTTCTTCCAAAACGACTTCTCTGGGGAGCAACCTGAAATCCTCTGCCGAGCAGATACGGAGTTTTATTGCGGATCCATTCTCCATAGCAGCACGTATTTCGCAATTGACGCAGATGCAGAGCAATTTGGGCGCTTGGTACAGCGATATTCAGAATCAGCCGTTATTGCTGGACGAATTTATCATCGCACAGCCTCAGACAAAGATCGTGCATAGAAAGTCCAACATTTTCCAACGCCTTTGGGCAACGCTTGTTAACTTTGGTATGTCCTTTGTAAAGGATTATGACAACATTGCCGGTGCCGATGTGGATATGGGCGAGGTAGAGGAAGTGTTGAATGTCTGGATCTCGCGCGGTACCGAATGGGCCGAGATCGTGAAGGAGATGGCGGATGAGGATTTCACGCCGGCCAGCAAGACCCTGATTAACATTAACATTGTTCCCGCCTCTCAGCTGAATACCGGCAGTGCCAATGCGTTGATGCTTTCTATTGTATCCGGTGATGCACCGGATGTGGCAATGGGCGTGGCATCTAACTCTCCCGTGGAATTTGCCATACGGGATGCGGTGGTAGACCTATCTCAGTTCGCGGATTACGCGCAGGTCGAGGATCGATTCCTGGAGAACATCATGGTGGCATACCGTTATCAAAACGGTGTGTTTGCTTTGCCGGAGACGATGAACTTTTCAGCGTTGTTTTATCGTACCGATATTTTTGAAAAATATTCTCTCAAACTCCCTGATACTCGGCAAGAATTGTACGATACCTTGTTGCCCGCTTTGTATCAATTGGGCTTGGAATATTATCAGCCGGCCGATTATCTGCCTTTCTTGTTGCAACGAAATGGTTCGTATTACACAGAGGATGGGATGAGATCGGCGCTGGACACAGGGAAGCGTTTTTGGCATTTGAAGAATACACTCAAATGTTTACTCATTACAGCGCGCCGGTCAGCGCGAATTTCTTTAACCGTTTTCGAACCGGTGAAATGCCTATTGGTATCGGAGGATATTCCTTGTATATTCAGTTGGCAACAGCGGCTCCTGAACTGCTTGGACGATGGGCTATTGCTCCCCTGCCCGGTATGGAGCAGTCGGATGGCAGTGTAAACCGCGCCAGCGGCGGTATTGCAGGCGAGTGCGATATCATTTTGGCACAGACCGATAAAGCACAAGAAGCATGGGAGTTTTTATCTTGGTGGACTTCTGAGAAGACCCAGATCGAATACGCCCGTGAACTGGAGGCTTTGGTGGGCGTGGAAGCACGGTGGAATACCTCCAATGTGAACGCCTTCCACTCTTTAAACTGGGATTCCGAAGATGTGCGAGTGTTTGAAGAGCAGTGGAAATGGGCACGGGAGATCCCCGTAGTATTGGGTGGTTATTACACGCAGCGGTATGTTAATAATGCCTTCAACAGCGTGGTGGTCAGCGGAAGCAAAACTCCGCGCGATGCTTTAGAGGAGGCTGTCAAAGAGATCAATCGTGAATTGAAGATGAAGCAGGACGAATACGGGGTGACGGGGAATGAATAATAAGGGATTTCTAAAGCGATATGGAAAAGGTTATTTGATGATTGCCCCGTTTTTTATCTTTTTCGCTGTGTTCACGTTGTTGCCGGTGTTGATTGCATTAGTAATCAGCTTTACCGACTACAACATGTTCCAAGAGATGGAATTCGTTGGGTTTTCCAACTATGAATTGCTTTTTTTGGATGATCGCATTTTTATGACCGCATTGGGAAACACCTTTGTGTTTTCACTGGTTGTCGGTCCTGTGGGATTTTTTCTCAGCTTTTTTGCGGCATGGGTACTGAACCAATTAAAGATGCGTAATGCCTTTGCGTTGGCATTTTATGCACCGTCTATTACCTCCGGCATTGCTATGAGCGTGGTATGGTCTTACATTTTTTCGCCGGATCGCTACGGCTTGATCAACAACCTTTTGATCAATATAGGTATTATTGATGATCCCATTCTGTGGACGCAAGATCCCAATTACATTTTGCCGGTTATCATTGTGGTTGCCATCTGGATGAGCATGGGTAATGGCTTTTTGGTATTTTTGGCAGGTATGCAAAATATCAGCCCCGGTTATTATGAAGCGGCGCGTATCGATGGTATCGGCAGTCGTTTTCAAGAGTTGAAATACATCACGCTCCCGTTAATGAAGCCGCAGCTTTTGTTTGCGGCTATTAACAGTGTGACCACGTCTTTCGGCGTGTTTGATGTATCGGTATCTATCGGCGGCTTCCCCAGCCCCAACTATGCGGGCCATACGATCGTGGCGCATCTATACGATTATGCATTTGTTCGTTTTCAAATGGGTTATGCTTCCGCAATTGCGGTGGTGCTGTTCGTGATCACCTACGCCCTTGGACGCTTACTGATGCGATTGCTTAGCAACCAGAACGATTATTAAGAAAGGAGGAATCGCGTTGACCTTAATCAAACGAAAGATTACCGGAAATCGTTTACGCCGAAGCGGTAAGTGGTTTTTTGTATATGCGATCATGATATTGCTGGTTGCTTTTACGGCGTTGCCGTTGGTATATTTGGTTTCCACTGCGTTTAAGCCCTTGCACGAATTATATGTGTTTCCTCCTAAATTTTTAGTGCAGCAGCCGACATTGCGAAATTTCTCAAATTTATTGTTATCTCTTTCCAGCTCTGCCGTACCGTTTACTCGCTACCTGTTTAACAGTGTTGTGATTACGATACTGACGGTAGGAGGCACGATTTTTGTCAGTACGCTGGGCGCTTATGGCTTGGTTAAGCATAACCCGCCCGGTGCGAAGCGATTATTCGACATTGTTATTGCCGCGCTGATGTTCTCTCCCTATGTAACGCAGATTCCTCGCTATTTGGTCATCAATGCGATGGGGCTGATCAACAGCTATGCAGCACTTATTTTACCGAGTATTGCGGTTGCATACAACTTTTTCCTTATTAAGCAATTCGTAGAGCAATTCCCGAACGATTTGCTGGAGGCAGCCCGTATTGACGGCGCCGGGGAAATGAAAATATACTGGTCAATCGTTATGCCCTCCCTAAAGCCGGCGTGGGCGACTTTGTTGGTTATGACCTTTGTCAGTACTTGGAACGATTATTTTTCACCATTGATCTATTTGAACAGTCAAGCATTAAAAACACTTCCGTTGGCACTGAATACCATTTCAGGTGGCGGATCCAGCATCGGACGTGCCGGTGCGGTGGCGGCAGCAACGATGCTGATGACCATTCCGACGGTAATCGTCTTTACATTAATGCAACGAAAAGTAATGGAAACGATGATGCATTCTGGAATTAAAGAATAAGGAGGCGCCTCATAATGAAAAAGAAACTTTTCTCACGGGCGCTTTCGGGATTGTTCGCCGTTTTACTGTGTGTAGGATTGACGATCCCTGTGGTAGCCGATGGCCAATATACCATTAACGACGCGAATGAGGTTGCCATTCCCGATAGTTATCAATACGCGTATACGATCAACACGTTGCAAGAGGCACCGCCAAGAACGACGCTAACCTTCAATCAACCGACGGACCTGTTTGTTGATACGGCGGACAATCTGTATGTGGTCGATGGAAAAAATAACCGCCTTGTCAAAATGGAAACAGACGGTACGACTCTCATGATATTGCGCGAGGCAAACGGCACAAGATTCAGTGGGCCCCAAGGTGTATTTGTTGCCCAAAATGGTGATATCTATCTTGCTGATACCGGCAATGCTCGTATTGTTCAAATGGATGCAGACGGCACCTTTATCCGAGAGTACGGCAAACCCGAAAGCCCTAAATTGGCAGATGTTACCGATTATGCACCTACCAAAATTGCCTGCACAGATGCGGGCGTGATGTATGTCTTGATGGGCGAAAACATCATGTGCGTGGATGCGCAAAATAATTTTCGCGGATTTATCGGTCAAACCGAAATCGGTTTTGATTTTGTGGAATGGCTGCTGCGGATCGTGGCTTCTGACGAACAGAAAAAATCCATGATCAAGCGTACGGCGGCCAGCTATAACAATCTTTTGATCGGCAGTGACGGATTGATCTATGCTACCAGTCGTGATGAAACCGAGGGACAGGTCAAGGTCCTCAACTCGGTTGGCAATAACATTTATCGTAAGGCAGGTTCTAATGCCAGCAGCTTTGATAAATTTGTTAGCAAGCTTCTGAATGGTAATGTGATCAACAAATCCTTTCAGTTTGGCGAAACGGTGAAGATTGACGGAAAATGGTATCAGCCTATGTTGGAAGATATCGCTGTGGACGAGCAAGGCATTGTTACGGTTCTTGATCGTCAGATCTGTCGAATTTATCAATACGATTCCTCCGGAAATCTGTTGGCGGTGTTTGGAAAATCCGGTACTAACCAAGGTGAATTTAGTATTCCGGTATCCATTGCCATGGACAGCAAAGGAACGCTCTATGTATTGGACAGCAGCTATGGTAACATTCAGGCATTTAAGCCCACTGCGTTTATTCGATTAGTGCAACAGGCTACCACGGCGTATAACAACGGCGAATATGAAAAGGCCGATGAATTGTGGCAGCAGGTGTTGGCTGTGGATGAAACATATCCGCTGGCCCATTTAGGTGTGGGTAACACCGCGTATAAGGCGGAGGATTACGGCACCGCCATGGAAAGCTATCGTTTTTATAACGATCGTACGCTGTACTCTAAGGCGTTCGCTGAACAACGTTATTTGTTTTCAAAAGAAAATTTCTTTTATATTGTATTGGCAGCCTTCGCTTTAGCGACAGGCGTTATTGCCGCAATCATTTGGTTGGCGCGTCGCTCGGCCCGTGTACTGAAGGCTTTTGAATATCGCGATCTGCCTCACTTGCGGTGCGGCTCCGGGTTATGGATGGCATGCAGCATGCTGTTCCATCCCGTACACACACTGGAATCGTTAAGAGTTTCCCGTGGGCGATTGACATACAGCAGCGGTCTGATAATTTTACTGGCCACTATTGTGACGCGTGTGATCAGCATCTACACGGTTCATTATCCTTTCCAAGATATCGAGCTTTCGGAAGTCAATCTGGCGCTGGAGGTCGTAAAATACTTATTACCCTTCTTCTCGTGGCTGATCACCACCTATTTGATCGGTTCGCAATTTGGTGGTGAATCGACGGTCTCGGAGTTGTTTACGGCATATTCATCCGCCATGCTACCTTTGGCTGTTATTACGCCGATCATGACTCTGCTTTCTCAGATACTCTGCACGCAGGAAAAAGGTCTCTATGCGGTCATCGGTTATTTTTCCGTGTTGTGGATGGGCTATTTGATGATAAGATCCTTGCAAGTGCTGAATAATTTTTCGGTTGGTCATACCATTCTTGTGGCGGTAATTTCGCTGTTGGCAACCGTCTTGTTGTGGTTTATTGCTTTGCTTGGCTATACCTTGATCTTCCGCATCGTACAGTTTGTGCAGGATCTTATTCAGGAAGCCATGCTGGCATCTGTATGAGGAGGGGAGAGCGTGCATCGTACATTTCAAACGATTAAAAAGGGCCTTGCGCTGATCCTGTGCTTTTCACTTTTGACAGGTTGCTCCGGACACCCCTCCGTGGTCAATACGGACTACCTATCAACGGAAAGCATTTTATCCGGCACAGGCACACCTTTTATTGCGGCGGTACCGCAGGAATATGAAACGATATGCGAAAATATGCGGTATCAATTACAGTGCCGGCAAGATATCGGTGCTTTCCGTGTGCTGGAAAAGGAAACACAAGCAATTGCGTGGAATTCGGCAGTAACTCAGGAACTGTATGACATTGATCGTTCCACGCAAACATGGAAGGATTATATGCAATCCGTTGCCGCGATTACCTATGTCAGCAACACGGATACGCGCGGAAACTATCTGCAGGCGTATTCTGCTTCGGAAGGAAATGCCATCTCCGTAACAACTTTTGAGCAAGGGATGCAGATAGCAATCACCTTTGCCGAGGCAGCGATCTCTCTGGTAGTGGAAATTGCTTTGACGGAGGAAGGGCTTCGTGTTCGCATTCCTTCCAAATCCATTCAAGAGCAAGGAAACTTTTATCTTTTATCAGTTGAACTGTTACCTTTCTTTGGTGCTGCTGCCGAAACGGAGGAGGGCTATATTTTCATGCCGGATGGTACCGGTACACTGATGCACTTCTCTGAGGTGGGTAACAAGCATGTTTTTACGGACAGTGTATCATTGGACGTTTACGGTGCTATTGAGCAAAGCGAGCTGTTTGAAGAAAATCAGCGCCAGGTATTCTTCCCGGTATATGGGATCAAGCGCGGTGACAAAGCGCTGTTTGCCAATGTTGTTGCCGGTGATGCCTATACACGCATTTCGATCAATGCCGCAGTAGCCATGGCTCCCGTGAAATTAAACCGTGCCGGTTTCGAATTGATCTATCGTCATCAATATCGTATTTATCTGTCCAACATTGTCAGCAACGGAAAAGACTCTGCCACTACATTGTACGGTATCAAGAGTGAGCCGGAATGTATTCGCTTGGATCGCGTCATTGAGTATTCTTTCCTTGATGGTGAAAATGCCAATTACAGTGGCATGGCCAATCAGTATCGTTCGTACTTAAAAGAAAACGGACTGTTGAATGATACGCAGACCAAGGCCTTGCCGTTGGCTTTGCGTTTCTTCATGGGCGATGAGTTAGATTATGGTGCCTTTCGTCAAATGGTGGCGACAACCACCTTGAAGGATGTTCAAGAGATCGTCAGTGCCTATCACGCTGCCGGTGTGGAGGATATGGAGATAGTGCTGCAGGGTTGGGCTAAGAATGGTTACAGCGTTAAACCGCAGGTGTTTCGTCCTTCCTCTGCGATCGGCGGAGCATCTCAAATGAAAAACCTTAACGAATTTTTAGGGCAAACAGAAAAGGTACACACCTATTTGGAGTTAAATGTGACCGATGCAACAGCCGATGTCGGAGGTTTTTCTCTTGGAAACGATGTGATACAAACGGCAGGATTGGAGCCGGTAACCAACAAACAGGAAACAGAGTTTTTGTTATCACCTTTTTATGCAACTAAAAAAATGAATAGTGCCCTGAAACTGACAAAGAAATATAATTCTTTCGGAACTGCGATGCAGGTGATCGGTTCAACATTGTATCAAGATCTGGTTAAAAAACGGCGAATAGACCGTCAACAAACACAGTTACAATGGATGTCGCTGCTGCAGGCAGCTTCGGAAACCCAAAGTGCAGCTTTGGCGGGTTGTGCTGCCTATTCGCTGCGTTATGCAGATTTTCTGTATGATCTTCCGTTGTCATCCTCTCAACATACGCTGGCAGATGAAGATATTCCGTGGTTATCCATGGTGCTGTACGGTTCGGTACCCATGAGCACGGAGGCAGGCAATCTCACCAGTGATATTGATAAATTGAAGTTGGAGTGGATCGAAAACGGAAGTGCGCCCACATACATTCTGACGAAAGAATCGCCGACGTTGCTGCAAGATGCTGATTATAATGAGTTGTTTACCTCCTGCAACGACATGTGGCAAGAGCGTATCCTTGAGGTTTATCAGGATATGGTGCGGCGGCTGCAACCAATACAGAATACCACGGTGATCCGCCATGAGCGCCCTATGGAGGGAGTGGCGGTATTGACCTATGCTAACGGATACTGTGTCGGTATCAATTATATGGATGCAGAAATGTCGTACGGTGAACAGACCATACCGGCAAAGGATTATGTGGTTTGGCAGGAGGTGGTGCTATGAAAAAGAAATTTCGATTAACATCCGCTCAAAGACACGCACTGACGGGATTAGTTTTTTTGATCCCCTTTTTGATCGGCACCGCTCTATTCTTTTTGTATCCTACCGTTACTTCGTTATTATTGAGTTTTGGCGATACAGATGATACGCGCGAAGGCATTTACATCATTTTTCAAGGATTTCAGAATTATGTAAATGCCTTCACGCAGGATACCCTTTTCGTTCCGAAACTGCTGGATTCTGTGGAAACGATGCTTATTGAAACGCCATTAACGGTGATTCTATCCCTGATGATTGCTATTATGCTGAACAAAGTGCAAGGCGGAAAAGGCGTCTTCCGTGTTATCTACATATTGCCTTTTCTGTTGGGTACGGGCGATGTTATGAGTCAGCTTATCAGTGAAGGCGTCGACGATCAAGTGCTGTCGCTGGTAAGCAACAACGTGATCCCCCGCGAATATATCGATTATTTAAGTACGGATCTTTTGACAGCCATTGATACGCTGTTCGGTATTATTGTCAAGGTGCTTTGGTCCTGTGGGGTGCAAACTTTGTTGTTCCTTTCTGCCATTCAAAGCATTTCTCCGGCACTTTACGAATCCGCTTATATTGATGGTGCTAACCAGTACGAGGTGTTTTGGCGTATTACCCTGCCGATGGTTTCGCCGATGCTGCTTCTGAATCTTATTTATACGGTGGTCACAGCCTTTACGGCAGTAGATAATCCGCTGTTGGAGTATATCAAGCAATTGGGAATCGAGCAATCGCAGCACGGGTATGCCGCTGCGATCGGATGGATCTATTTCGCGGTCATTCTGTTATTTGTCGGAGTAATCGCATTGATCGTTGGACGGTATTCGCGTAAGGTAAAAACGGCGTGAGGTGAGAAAATGAAACAAATATCTGTAAAAGAAACGATCCCTCAGCTATGGCATAAAACGCGGCACCGCGGATGGAGATGGTTTGTGACCTTTTTGCTGTACATGCTTATGTGTGGGTTGGCATTCGTATTTTTGTACCCGTTTTTGTACATGCTGGTCACATCCCTGAAAACCAATAGCGACCTAAACAACTTTGTTGTGCAGTGGATACCCCGCACTCTGTTTTTTAAAAACTATTCTTTGGCAGCAGAGTTAATGGATTATTCAACAGGTCTGCGGAATTCATTGATTATTACAGTGTTAGCAACGATAGGACAATTGATATCTTGCTCTATGGCAGGATATGCCTTGGCACGGTATAAAGTGCCCGGCGGGAAGGCAATGTTTTTTATCATCATCTTGGCACTGATCATCCCAACACAGACGATTATTATTCCGGAGTATTTATTGTATGCTCGGATGGGATGGTTGAATACTTATCTACCGCTGATTGTTCCCGCCTTTACGGGATATGGATTTAAAGGTGCCCTGTACATTTTTATTTTCCGCCAATTTTATTTAGGCCTTCCCAAGGAATTGGAGGAAGCTGCCCGTGTAGACGGTTGTGGCTTTATCCGCACCTTTATCCGTATCGTGTTTCCGGTAGCACGCTCAGCGTATATCGTGGTGCTGGTGCTGGCAATGGTGTGGCATTGGAGCAACTACTATGAGCCGTCTCTTTTCTTAGGGAATACCGAAATGCAAATGCTGTCGATGAGCTTGAACAATATTAAAGCAACGCTGAACTTGCCGCCGGAGCAGTTGGATTTCCTGTACCAGATCAACGACGACAATGCGCTGAACAACGCAACATTAATGGCAGGAACCTTGATGGTTGTCATACCGATTTTTATTGCTTTTTGTTTCCTGCAGCGGCAATTTATTCAGGGCGTGGAGCGCACTGGCCTTACCGGAGAATAAGGAGATTAAAGCGTGGAAGCTCAAAAGAGAATTTTATTGGATACCGATATTGGAACCGATATTGACGATGCCGTCTGCTTGGCTTATTTATTAGCTCAAATGCAACGAGGAGCGGGTGTAATCGAGGGTATTACAACGGTATCCGGCGCTCCGGAAGAGCGGGCAAAATTGGTCAGCGCGCTGTGCCTTACTGCCGGCTTTCCCGATATTCCTATTTATCCGGGCTCGTCGTTGCCGCTTTTGCAAGCATCTCGCGATTTGACCTGCCCGCAGGCGGCGGTATTGGAGCAGTTGGAGCACAAAAAAGAATTCCCGCAGCATCAGCATATTCAATTTATGATTGATACGATTCGTGCCAATCCCGGCGAGATCACACTACTGGCCATTGGTCCTTTGACCAATATCGCTTTACTTTTTGCGGCAGATCCGGAAATTCCAAGCCTGTTAAAGGAACTGGTTTTGATGTGTGGTCGGTTTGCTTCACCTGTCAAGGAATGGAACGCTTATTTGGATGCTTATGCAACGGCGATGGTATACAAGGCGAATACGCCTCTGCATCGCTCTGTGGGATTGGACGTTACCACAAAGGTCACCATGAAATGTGAGGAGGTACTTGCGCATTTTCAGCACCCGTTACTCAAAGTGGTGCTTACTATAGCGGAAGTATGGTTTCGTAAACGAGACATCATCACTTTTCACGATCCGCTTGCGGCAGCCATCTTGTTTGACCCGAAGCTTTGCACGTTCCGAAAGGGGACGGTAGAGGTAGAATTACTGAGTCAATACGTGAAGGGCATTACCTATTGGAATGCGGATGAAGAAAAAGGGCGACATGAAGTGGCGTGGACAGTCGATAGCGAAGGCTTTTTCAAACACTTTTTCGATGTTTTTGGAAATTAACAGAACTGAGAGGGGATTGATAACGATGGATCAACAATGGAAAGGCGTATGGCCGGTTATGCTAACTCCCTTCACCGACAACGGCGAAGTGGATTATGTATCGTTGGGAAAATTGATTGATTGGTACGAGATAAACGGTGTTGCCGGATTGTTCTGCTTGTGCCAATCCAGTGAGATCTTTTGCCTTAGCTTGCAAGAGCGGATCGAAATTGCCTCATTTGTTAAAAAGCATGCGCATGTACCGGTTATTGCCTCCGGACATGTTTCTTATGCGATCTCACAACAGATTGATGAAATGAATCGTGTTGCCGAAACGGGTGTAGACGGTTTGGTGATGATCAGCAATCGCTTTGCTCCTCAGGGTGCCCCTCTTTCGCAATGGCATGAGAATTTACAGGCGCTCTTGCAGCAATTACCAAAGCATTTGGCATGGGGCGTGTATGAATGTCCCTACCCGTATAAACATTTGCTAAGCGAGGAAACGCTGCAGTTCCTCAGCAAGCAGCCGCAAATGCGATTTATCAAGGATACCTGCTGTGATATCGATATCATTCGTAAGAGACTGAAAATATTAGAAGGTACAGATTTGTGGCTGTACAATGCCAACACGCAAACGCTGTTGGAATCTTTGCGTGCAGGAAGTCCCGGTTTCAGCGGTGTTATGGCAAATATTCACCCCGAATTATACGTTTGGCTGTGCAAAAATTATGAAAAGGATCCCGAGGCAGCCGAACAAGTTCAGGCGATCATGACGGTTGCTTGCGCAGCGGAACTACACTGTTATCCGGTATGTGCAAAACAATATTTGGTGGAACAAGGGATTTTTTCCTCCAACTACACGCGCGTGCGCAGCGCGCACGACCTGAGTGTGCTGGATATGGAGTTTGTCCATCGAATCCAGCAGTTGGTTGAAAAGAAGGAATATGAGCTTTCCATTCCTGTAAACAAGCACATTTGAGGTGAGGAATATGAAAAGGGCGCGATTTTTGTCTTTTCTGATGGCTATGATGTTGTTGGCAGGTTGCGGTCAGACGGATAGCACCGCAACCACCACGGCAGGCGGCGAAGCAACTACTACAACCGACGCCGCCGAGACTGATACGGTAACCACCACAACGATAAGCTCGAAGTCTTCCAATCAGTCGCAAAAGCCTACCTCGTCCAAGGTGACGACGACTACTACGGAATTTGTAATTGAGAACACCGTTACGACTTTTAAACGTATCAATCCCGAGCGGTCGGCAAAGGAAACGGCACAGCTGATCAACAACAACTTGTCTGCGCCGGCCACTAAGATCGCATCTGAAAAATCGTTGGTCTGGTATCCGAAAAGTGCAGACGAATGGACCTATTCGCATCATGTCAGTGTGGCGGTATTTAAAGGAAAGGTATATGTAACATGGTCCAACGGCCGTGTCAATGAAGATGACTGCGGACAGCGTATTATGTACTCTTATTCTTCGGATTTCAAAACCTGGAGTACTCCGAAGACCTTGCCCTTCGGACAAACCGAAGTGGGACAATATGCAGAGGTCGTTAAGCTTAACGGTTATTTGTATACGCATGGCGGAAAATTGTACGCCTCCTTCGGTTCTTCGGAATATCTTCCCGACAATATGATGGGTCCCAATGTTCGCCCCTATCAGGATGAGCCTCGCGTAAATTATGAGAGTTACCTAATCTCTACGACCGATGGTGTCAACTGGACAAGAGAAATAGGCGGTGTCGGTATCAGCAGACCGCCGTCTTTGGTAACCAAGCGTTGCTTTAACATCGGGTCGGAAGGAACCTTATCCTTTACCGACGACCCCAGTGGCCGTACCGGATGGGATTCGGGTGCAGTTTCCGGTAACATGGAGAACATAAAAAAAGAATACGGCATCTCGCTGATCTGTGAAGGAACTTCTTACCAGACGGCTGATGGCATTGTTCGCGCCATGTGGCGTACCGACTGCGACTATATTTTAATGGCGGAAAGTTACAACAACGGTGTTACCTTTACCCGTCCGTACATGACGAAGTTTAAGAACGGCTACAGCATGTTTGTGTTTGGCCATTTAAACGACGGTCGTACCTTTTGCATTTATAACCCCACCGGCAGAGAGCGTAATCCCTTGTCCATTGTGCTGTCAGAGGATGGCATTAACTTTAATAAAGAGTATACCCTGCGTGATGAGACACAGTGGCAACAGTTTACCGGCCTGTGGAAAGGCGGCGACTACGGTTATCCCAAGTATTTTATCGACGGTGACTATATGTATATCGCCTATTCCATTGAAAAAGAAGGCGTTGAGGTCACGAGAATTAAAATTTCCGATCTAAAGTAACATCCATCACCATTTACAAAAACAGTCAGGAGTAAAATGATGAAAAAGACATGGACGATATTGCTGATTGGCACGATATTCCTTTTCGGGTGCCGACCGGCGGCCATCACCGACACAACGACCACCACGGCGGCAAGCACTACCACTAAGGATCAAGCCGCTGTTACTACGACGGTTAGCACAGCCCCAAGCGGCATGGTAACAGACGCAACGAATACGAAGACTCCCAACCAATCGCAAAAGTCCACCTCCTCCAAGGCGACGACCACTGAATTTGTGATTCAAAGCACCGTTACCACCTTTAAACGTGTGAATCCCGAGCGAACGGCAAAGGAGACGGCTAAAATGATCAACAATACCTTGTCTGCCCCTGCCACCAAGATTGCTTCGGAAAAAGCAGTGATCTTTTACCCGAAGGATGAAAACGACTGGAAGATGTCGCAGCATGTCAGTGTAGGCGTTCTGAATGGGAAAGTGTATGTAACGTGGTCCAACGCCCGTGTTCACGAGGACGACTGCGGACAGCGCATAATGTATTCCTATTCCTCGGACTTTAAAAATTGGAGCACTCCTCAAACCATGCCCAACGGTGAAACGGAAATCGGGCAATATGCCGAAGTTGTTAAGATGAATGGATTTATGCACACCTATAACGGCACGCTGTATTCCTCCTTCAGTTCTTCGGAATGGTTGCCGGAGGACATGTTGGGTCCCAATGTCCGTCCTGCCGGGGATGCGCCCCGTGTGAACTATAAATCCTATTTGATGTCCACAAAGGATGGAATCAACTGGAAAAAGGAGGAGAGCGGTGCCGCTCTTAGTAGTATGGGGACGATGGTGACCAACCGCTTCTTCAATGTTGGCTCCTCAAATTCCATCCCCTACACCGATGACCCTACGGGTATTTCCGGTTGGCAGTCCGGCGCCATCGCGGCGAGCTTTGAGTCTATTAAAAAAGAATACGGCATTTCGCTTATTTGCGAAGGCTCCTACTATCAGACAGCGGATGGGATCATCCGCGCCATGTGGCGTACCGATTGTGATTATATCTTGATGGCGGAAAGCTACAACAACGGTGTCACCTTTACCCGCCCGTATATGACTAAGTTTACAAACGGCTACAGCATGTTTAAGTTTGGTTATTTGCCGGACAAACGTATCTTTTGTATTTACAACCCTACCGGAAGAGATCGTTTGCCGTTATCCATCGTATTGTCGGAGGATGGCATCAACTTTAACAAGGAATACATCCTTCGCGATGAGCCCATTGTTAAGCAATACAGCGGCATCGGAAAAGGCGGTCACTACAGCTATCCCTCCTATTGCATCGACGGGGAGTATATGTACATTGGCTACGCTACCCAAAAAGAGGGCGTTGAAGTCACCAGAATTAAAATCTCAGACCTAAAATAAATACTATTTTTTATGAAAGGTGTAGTGCGTTATGAACAAGCGGCGCATCTGGGATCCCCTGTTTATCAAAAAAACGTTAAGCATCAAATGGACAGCAATTCTCTTATCGCTACTCATGCTGATGACGATGGTTCTCGCCATCGGCGTGACAGCAGAAACCACAGATTCCGATGTTTTGTACACCCAAGACAACATTGCCGTTACCGGTAAAATCAATACTTGGGCAAATGCACCTGCGGTTAATTATACGCATTCGGGCGATTCCTTCACTATGGAGGTGACGATGGCACCAGCAACGGCTGCGGACGCCCCGAATGTGGCCGGATATGTCGTGAAATTTGGTGTTGGTGGCGTCGCTACTGAGCAAATTACCATTTGGTCTACCGGTGTGGTATATGAAAATAACGTAGCCACAGCCGCCATCAATATCGACCTATCAGTTGCTCATACACTGAAGGTGCAGGTTTACAAGTTTAAATTGCTTGTATATGTAGACGGCAATGCCGTCTTAGATTGCATGTTGACAAATGAGTACACCGGTGGTAAGTTTACGCTCCATTCCAGAAGCACGGCAACCGCCGCGGCGAACACGGTGTTTACCAACTTTACCGTCTCAAAAGGCACGGAATGGAATGCCTTACACTATGAAAAAAGCATTACACCTATAGGACGACTGAATACCTGGAGTCTTGCCGGCACCCCTAACTATACTCATACGGGCAATGCCGTTACTTTTGAAACGACGGTGGCTCCTAAGACGGCAACCGATGGTGCCAATACGGTGGGCTTTATTGTCAAATTCGGTGTGGGTGTAGCCGAACAACAGTTTACGATTGCAAACACCAGCATCAACGGTGGAGGTATA
>JAFVQV010000069.1 GCA_017504645.1 Clostridia bacterium
GCTACCGGCGATAGCGCTGCGGTGGTAGCGCGGCTGCAAGCGAGAAACTCTCAGCTAAAGGCTTCCATTTATGTCAACGATGCCCCCGCCGTGGAGAAGGCTTTTGCTGCCGGTGTGGGCGGTGAACTGACGGTGCAGGTAGGATGCACGCTGGACAGCAAATACAGTGTCCCGGCCGTGGTCAACGCAAAGGTCAAGGCGTTGTTTGAGGATGGCACGTTTATGCGCCAAGGTCCCGCCGGTAAGGGCATGACCCACAATATCGGCCGTGCCGCCGTGCTGGAAGCAGGCAATATCAGCATCCTTGTATGCTATAATACGGCAGGCAATGGTGATCCCCAGCTCTTCCGCGCGTTCGGTATTGAGCCGCTGGAGCAGCAGTTGGTGGTGGTCAAGGCCTGTACATCTTACCGTGCCGCTTATGAACCGCTTTCGGATCAGATTTACGTTGCCAATACTCCCGGCGCAGCCTGCGCCGATCTGAGCCGCTTGGAATATGCCAATGTTTCCAAGGATTACTATCCCTTCCGCACGGAGTGGGAGAGTTCTCCGCTGCGCCCCATTTTCTGCAAGGGCGCTCAGTAAGAAGTGCCTTAGCTTAAGTAGTAAAACGAGACCTGCACTTAAGCGTGCAGGTCTCGTTTTTTCCCGAAAAAGGAAAATGTTCATAAAATGTTGTTGTTTTCTCTCTTGGCTAAGGGATATAATACAAGCAGAGCCATAAACAAAGAAAGGAAAGAACGATGAATATTAACTGGAACAGTCCTGATTTTGAAGGATTTGCCCATCAGAATCCTTTTGCAAAGAAGGATCCCGCCGATCGGCCCATCCGCAAACCCATCGGTACACCGTTTACCCGCACACTGATCAATCTGCTGGTGACGCTGGTGTTTGCTGCGGTTTACTTCTATGCGGTATTACCGGCGATTAACCTGAAGGCACAGGAATTTTACGTTTTTCTGTTTTTGATCTGCGCTGTCTATTGCGGCTGCGCTGTGGTTACCTCCGGTTTTCAGGGAACCGGTGTAAAAGGCTATTTGGGCTTTGTCAAAAAACAGTGCAAAATTCCTGCGCTTGTGGCGGCGCTGCTGGTGATTGTGGGCATTGTAGGCGGCATCGCCGGCTGGGAAGTGATCCGCGCGACCAGCTACCGCGATCTGCTGACTGTCACAGACGGCGACTTCGCTGCCGAGGTGCAGGAGATCTCCTACGATCAGATCCCCATGCTGGACCGCGACAGTGCTGTCCGCTTGGGCAACCGTAAGCTGGGCGAACTGGCGGATATGGTATCTCAGTTCGAAGTGGCAGCGGACTATACTCAGATCAACTATCAGGGTAGTCCTGTGCGTGTCACACCGCTGCGCTACGGTGATTTGATCAAGTGGTTCAATAACCGCGCGGAAGGTCTGCCTGCCTACCTGATCATCGACATGGTCAATCAGGATGTGGAAGTGGTGCGTTTGGAAGAAGGTATCCGCTACACCACCGCTGAACATTTTGGACGCAATCTCTACCGCCACCTGCGCTTTAACTACCCCACTTACATGTTCGATGAGCCTGCCTTTGAAATCGACGAGCAGGGCGAGCCCTACTGGGTCTGCCCGCGTATCGATAAAACCATCGGCTTGTTTGGTGGCGTGGATATTACCGGTGCCGTGCTGGTGGATGCCATTACCGGTGAGAGCACCTATTACGATGTGGCCGATGTACCCGATTGGGTGGACCATGTGTTTACCGCTGATTTGATTATCCAACAGTACGACTACCACGGTGCCTATATCAACGGCTTTATCAATTCCATCTTTGGTCAGCGCGGCATGACCCAGACGACAGACGGCTATAACTATATTGCCATCGGTGACGATGTCTATATGTATACCGGCATCACCTCTGTAGTCAGCGATGAGTCCAATATTGGTTTTATCCTGTCCAACCAGCGCACCAAGGAAACGCGTTTTTATCAGGTGGCCGGTGCCGAGGAATATTCCGCTGAGGCATCTGCCGAAGGTCAGGTACAGCATCTGCACTATGACGCTACTTTCCCGCTGCTGCTGAATATTTCCGAGCAGCCCACCTACTTTATGGCGCTGAAGGACGCGGCCGGTCTGGTGAAGATGTACGCCATGGTCAATGTCAGCCAGTACCAAATCGTGGCTACCGGCACGACGGTGGCTGAGTGCGAGAGCAATTATCGCATCATGCTGGCCAATAACGGCATGATCGACGAAACGGATACAGATATCAATGTCTCCGACCAGCAGGAGACGGCCGGCGTGATCGCGGAGATCCGCACCGCGGTAATTGAGGGCAACACCTGGTACTACTTCCGTCTCAGCGGAGGCGACACATATTTTGCTATATCTGCCGCCGCCGATCGCAACGTGGTCATCCTGAATGAGGGCGACTATGTTGCTGTCAGATTTGCTGACGGTGAGGGCGGCATCCTCAATGCCTATTCCGTCATCGAAACGCCCGCCCCAGCGCAGCAGGATGACGCAGTTTAAAACCGAAAGCACCGGACTTCAGTCCGGTGCTTTTTCTGTATAAAAGTGGTAAAAACCACACTTGGGAATGGGGATTTCCACTTGACAGGTTTGCATAATACATATAAAATAAGATGAGATTATTATTGGGGGATTAGGGGAATCTCTCGATTATTTTCTACATGAGGGAATTGCCATAGGCTGGCAATTCGTTTTCCATACACAAAATTTGCATAGGAGGAACCCGATATGACCACCATCGGCTACATTGTAGCAGCGGTTGTGGCCGTCGTGTCCTGCGCCATCTGGTTCCCTCTCGGTATTCACTACCGTAAGCGCGTTGCGGAGAAAGAA
>JAFVQV010000070.1 GCA_017504645.1 Clostridia bacterium
TCTCTCCCTAAACAGCCCCGTCTGCATAATGCTTCCGTTCCGTTACCAAATTCAAAAAACGACCTTGTCTGCCGACAAGGTCGTTTTTCTTTTTAAAACTCCATGGCAATTAAGCCTGCCAGACTGCCGCGCTGTTTGCCCTGCACCCGGTGGGACCAAAATACGTCGGGATAGCATTTAGTGCATAGGTCGGTAACGGTGAGGTGTTCCTCCCGTATGCCCGCCTGGCGTAAAATACGGCGGTTCACTTCCCACAGATTCAGATCGAATTTCTCACCGCGGCGGCGATAGCACCCCTCGTCAAACAGCGGCAACTCGGAAAACGCCTCATATACCGGCGCGTCCACTTCAAAGCAACAAGGGCCGATGGACGGACCAATGGCCGCCCGTATATCTTCGCGACGGCAACCGTAATCGTCGCACATGCGTTGCACCGTTACCTCACCGATACGCGCCACCGTGCCTTTCCAGCCGGAATGGGAGGTGCCTACCACCCGCCGTACGGGATCCACAAAAAACAGCGGCACACAATCGGCGTATTGGGTACACAGCACCACCCCCGGCTCATCGGTAAGCAAGCCGTCCACATCGGTGTAGCCCCGTTCTCGTGTCACGCCCCGTCCGCGGTCGGCGGCGGTGGCGTTGTAGATAGTGGTATGATGCTCTTGTGCGGAGATCACTACCTGCTCGCTGTTCGTCCCGATAGCCGTACAAAACCGCGCAAAATTTTCCCCCACGCGCTCGTTCTCGTCGCCGCGGGTAAAACTTAAATTCATGGACGCATAAATCCCCTCGCTTACGCCACCCAGGCGGGTGGAAAACCCGTGGCGCACAAAGGGCACCGCATCAAAGGCGGGGAACGTATAGTACACCACGCCGTTCGTTTCGTGCGCGGTGAGAGTTTTCGTTACGGGCAGTTTCATGCAGCATCACCTGCTATCAGTGTACCACAATTCACTCAGTTTTACAACGGAAAGATGAGTTTTAACAGTAGCAAGGTGATCACACCCGGCACGCCCATTACCAAGCAAGTAAGACCGGAAAACAAATTGATGCCCAACGACACACCCGTGAACATCCCCGCCACATTCACCGCTGCCAATGCGCACACCCCTTGCAATGCGCCGGAAAACAGATCCCGAAAAGGCCTGCCGCCGCGAAACAGTACGATCAACACTGTCAGCGCAATCGCCCCTGCCGCACACCACAGCACCACCGTCAGCCACATACTCATACACCGCACCTCGTTTCGGTTTATGTGTATGCGTCGCTGCCGCCGAATAGACATGAAAAACGGCGAAGGGCCTTCCCTCCGCCGTTTTTCGTTTCACTATCACTCAGCGCTGGACACGGCCGGAGCCGTCGCCACCGGCTAATTTTTCCACTTCGGCCACGCCGACGCGGTTGTAGTCGCCCTCTACGGAATGCTTCAGCGCGGAAGCCGCCACCGCGAACTCGATCGCCGCCTGCGTAGATTTGCCGCTGAGCAGAGCGTAGATCAGACCACCGCCAAAGGAGTCGCCGCCACCCACGCGATCCACAATACGCAGGTGATAGGTCTTGGAGAAGCAATAGTTCTCACCATCGTACAGCATACCCGCCCAATCATTGTCGCTGGCAGACAGAGACGTACGTAGGGTAATCGCCACTTTTTCAAAACCGAATTTGTCCGCCAACTGCTTGGCAACGGATTTGTACCCCTCGTGGTTGAGCTTGCCGCCGTAAATATCGGTGTCCTCCGCCTCAATGCCTAACACATCCTTGGCGTCCTCCTCGTTGGAGATACACACGTCCACATATTGGCACAGATCGGTCATAGCCGCGCGGGCTTCCTCACGGGTCCACAGCTTGCCGCGGTAGTTCAGGTCGCAAGAGATCTTAACACCCTTGGCCTTGGCGGCTTTACACGCTTGACGGCAGATCTCCACCAGCTCGCCTCCCAACGCGGGAGTGATGCCGGTGAAATGGAACCAATCTGCCCCCTCAAAGATGCTGTCCCAATCAAAATCCGAGGGCTGTGCTTCCTGAATGGCAGAATGGGCGCGGTCATAGATACACACCGAACCGCGCTGTGAAGCACCTTTTTCCAAGAAATAAATGCCCACGCGATCGCCGCCGCGGACGATCTTGGAGGTGTCCACACCGAAATAGCGCAGAGAATTGACTGCCGACTGGCCGATGGCATGCTTCGGCAGCTTGGTCACGTACACGCTGTCCATGCCGTAGTTGGCCAGAGACACCGCCACGTTGGCTTCGCCGCCACCGAAGGTTGCCTGCATCTGATCGTTTTGGAAGAAGCGGTAATAGCCGTTGGGAGCCAAGCGAAGCATCAATTCACCAAAAGTAACTACTTTCATTGTTAACCCTCCATTTTTTCAAGCGCTTCCTTGACAAAGAAGCTACCGCCGATGGCCTCCACCTTGTCAAACGCCAAAAATTCATCAATGTTGCCTCTGTCCACTCCGCCGGTGGGGATAAACTTGATCTGCGGGAACGGCGCCGCCAGCGCTTTCAGCGCTTTGAGCCCACCGTATATGTTAGCGGGGAAGAATTTCACCGTCGTGATGCCCAGTTCCAGCGCCTGCATGATCTCGGTAGGCGTGACACAGCCCGGATAATACGGAATATTTCTCTCACGGCAAATGTTTGCCACCGCCACCGACAGACCGGGCGACACGATAAACTGTGCCCCCGCTTTCAGCGCCGCTTCGCACTGCTCGGCGTTGATGACTGTACCGGCGCCGATACTCATATCCGGATAATGCTCGCACGCATAGGCAATTGCCTGGGCCGCGCAAGCGGTGCGGAAGGTGATCTCCGCACAGTTAATGCCGCTGTTTTTCAGCGCCGTCAGAATTTTATCGGTCTCAGACAACTCTTTGATCACAACAACAGGAACATATTTTTCCATTTCTTATACCCCCGAATAGGCGGAGAAGCCACCATCAATAGGCAGCACTACGCCGGTAATAAAGCTTGCCGCTTGGTTGTTTAACAGGAACAGCAGACCGCCCTCCAGCTCATCACTTTCGCCGAACCGCCCCATGGGGGTGGCAGCCAAGATCTTGCCGGTACGCGCCGTAGGTGTGCCGTCATCGTTAAACAGCAGTTTGGCGTTCTGCTTGGTGGAGAAAAAGCCGGGCGCGATGGCGTTAACACGGATACCCACCTTGGAGAAGTGCACCGCCAGCCATTGCGTGAAATTGGAAATCGCTGCTTTGGCACCCGAATAAGCGGGAATCTTGGTCAGCGGGGTATAGGCGTTCATGGAGGAAATGTTCAGAATATTGCAGCCCTCGCGACCCACCATCTGGCGAGCAAAGGCCTGTGTGGGGATCAGCGTGCCGAGGAAGTTCAGGTTAAACACAAACCCTACCCCTGCGGCATCCAGATCGAAAAAGCTTTTGGTATCGGCATCGATGTCGCCGAGCTCGAAATATTCCTTGTCGGTAGTGGCTTTCGGGTTGTTGCCGCCGGCACCGTTCACTAAAATATCGCAGGGACCCAGTTCTGCCATCACACGATCTGCTACCGTGTAGCAGGTCTCCTTTTCCAGTACATTGCAGGCGTAGGCTTTGGCAATGCCGCCCTCGGCGGTGATCTCCTGTGCATAGCCGTTGGCAGCCTCCTCGTTGAGATCCAGCAGCGCCACCTTGGCACCCGCCCGCGCCAGCACCTTGGCAAAATGGCTGCACAGCACGCCGCCGGCGCCGGTGACGACCGCAACCTTACCGCTAAGGTCGGTGTTCAGTACATTCTTTTGCATCGTTCCCTCTCCTTATTGTTTTTCACAGGCTTCAAACAAGCCGTTGATATACGCCGCACCCAATGCACGGTCAAACAGACCGTAGCCGGGCTTACCGGTCTCGCCCCAGATCATGCGTCCGTGGTCGGGACGAACATAGCCGTCAAAGCCGTTCTCCACCAGCGCCTTGACTACCTCGTACATATCCAGTGAACCGCAGGAGGACAGATGTGCCCTTTCTTCAAAGGAGCCGTCCTCCAAGATCTTTACATTGCGGATGTGCATAAAGGCGATACGGTTCATGGCCGCATATTTGCGTACCATGGCGACCACATCGTTAGACGCGGCGCAACCCAAACTGCCGGTACACAAGCACAGACAGTTGGCGGGACTGTCCACCAGCTTCAAGAACCGATCCAGATTGGCTTCATCGGTAATGATGCGGGGCAATCCGAAAATGGGATAGGGCGGATCATCGGGATGAATCGCCATCTTGACATGGCATTCTTCCGCTACGGGAATCACCTTTTTGAGGAAGCGTTCCAGATTTTTCCACAAGCCCTCGGCACCCAGCTCACCGTAGGCGGCGATCAACTCGCGAACCTCCTCCTGCGTGTAGCTGGAATCCCAGCCCGGCAAATGAATGTCGTCCTTTAAAGGATCCAAGCCCTTCATCTGTTCCCAGTACATGACCAAACTGGTAGAGCCGTCGGCGGCTTCCTTATCCAGCTGTGTACGGGTCCAGTCAAATACCGGCATGAAATTGTAGGTCACGCATTTGACACCGTATTTGGCGCAACGACGAATATTCTCGCAGTACACCTCCAGCAGGTGCTCCACATCACCGCGCCCCAGCTTGATATCCTCGTGAACGGGGATGGACTCTACCACGTCAAATACCAGACCGTGCGCCTCACACTGGGCCTTCATGGCGGCAAGACTTTCCTCCGGCCATACCTCGCCGGGTTTTACATCGTACACAGCGGATACCACCGAACGCATGCCCGGGATCTGCGAAATGTTTTGGAGCGATACGGGATCGCTCTCTCCGTACCAACGGAACGACAGCTTCATGTTCATGTTATCCCTCCAGATCAAAGTAACGCTTCGCGTTGTAGCAGCAAATATCTTGCACCAGAGTGCCTACCGCCGTCATGTCGGCGGGGTACTCGCCGTTTTCGACCCACGAGCCGATCAGCTCGCACAAAATGCGGCGAAAATACTCGTGCCGTGCGTAGCTCAGGAAGCTGCGGGAATCGGTAAGCATACCCACAAAATTGCCCAACAAACTCAGATTGGCAAGACTGATCATCTGCTCCCGCATTCCCTGTTTGTTGTCATTGAACCACCAAGCACTGCCGTGCTGGAGCTTGCCAGCAATCTCACCGCCTTGGAACGAACCGATCAACGTGTCTAAGAACGCATTATCGGAGGCATCCAGGCTGTACAGGATGGTACGCGGCAGCTTGTTTTCACGGTACAACGCATCCAGCAATCCCGCCAATGCAGCCGAGCCGTTATGAGGACCGATGCAGTCGAAGCCCGTATCCGGCCCCAGCTTACGGAACATAGCCGAATTGGGATTGCGCAAGCAGTTATAATGCAGCTGCATAACCCAGCCCAACCGTACATATTCTCCGGCGCAGAAGATCAGCAGCGCGGTCTTGAATTTTTCGGCGTCCTCGTCAGACACCGCTTCGCCAGCCATGGCCTTGCGGAAGATGGCCTCCACCACGTCGTCATCGGCAGGTCGGTAGATCATTCGATCCAAGCCGTGATCGCTGGCACGGCAGCCGTGAGCCGCAAAATGCTCCATGCGTGCCGAAAGCGCGGCTTTCAGCGCACTCACACTGTCAATGGCGACACCCGACTCCACCTCCAAAGAAGCTATATATGCACACCACCCGTCTTTTTCAACATTCAACGCTTTATCGGGGCGGAAGGACGGTGCCACCGCCGTGTTCATGGTAGGATCGTCTGCCAGCTTTTTGTGCCATTCCAACGAATCCACGGGGTCGTCGGTAGTGCCGATAAAGGCCACCTTACTGCGGGCGATCAAGCCGCGTACGCCCATATCGGGACGGCGCAAAACGGCGGCGGTCAGATCCCATACCTGCTGTGCGGTCTCGCCGTTTAGCACGCCCGCATACCCAAAATAATTTTTAAGTTCCAGATGGCACCAATGATACATGGGATTGCCGATGGCGCGGGGTAAGGCTTCCGCAAATTTCTGGAATTTCTCACGATCGGCCGCATCACCGGTGATGTATCGCTCCTCCACACCGTTGGAGCGCATGATACGCCACTTATAATGGTCACCGGACAGCCACACCTGTGTGATGTTTTCAAAGTGCTTGTCCTCGTAAATTTCGCGGGGGCTCACGTGGCAGTGATAGTCCACGATGGGCATATTGGCCGCATACTCATGGTACAGCGTGCATGCCGTGGGCGTGGTCAACAGAAAATCCGCATCCATAAACTGTTTCATCCGATTCCGTCCCCTTTCCGGTTTCAGTATATCACACATTTTTGCAATTTTAATTGCATATATTGTTTGACATATTGCAAAAGTTGCGGTAAAGTGATAAGCGAGGTGATCCATCATGCGAGAACGCGCCCAGCGATTTGACCCCCGACAGCACATGCACAGCCATACCTTTGAGATCTTCCATTACCGCGAGCCGCGGCGGGACGAGGTACAGGTGCATCATCACGACTTCTACGAGGTATATTGCTTTCTCGGCGGCGAGGTGGAATATTGGGTGGAGGGACATACCTACCGCCTGCGTTCCGGCGACCTGCTGCTCATCCATCCCATGGAGTTTCACCGCCCCGTCATTAAAAACGACGGTTCCGTTTACGAGCGCATCGTCTTGTGGATCGATCGGGAATATCTGGAACAGCTGTCGGAGGAGGGAGTGGATCTAACCCGTTGCTTTGACGCACAGCTGCCCACGCATACCAATTTGCTGCGCCCCTCCTCTGCCCAGCGGCAAACGCTGTTGGCACGACTGAGCGAGCTGGTGCGGGAAAGCTACAGCACCGAATACGGCGCGGCGGCATGTGCCCGCGGGCTGCTTTTGCAGTTGATGGCAGAGATCAATCGCGTGGCACTGCAGGCCGATGCCCGCCGCCAAGCCAAAGACAACGCCTCCCCCTTGGTCACACGGGTGGTGGCCTACATTGGCGACCATTACAGCGAGCCGCTGTCGCTGGAGACTCTGGCCGCCCGTTTTTATGTGAGCAAATATCATTTATCCCACGAATTCAGCCGCACGGTAGGTACCAGTGTTTACCGCTATCTGCTGCTCAAGCGTCTGTTCGTGGCCCGTCAACAGTTGCTCAGTGGCATGCCGGCAGGCGAAGTGTGCAACAGTTGTGGCTTCGGAGATTACACCGTATTTTATCGGGCGTTCAAGGCCGAATACGGCATCAGCCCCCGCGCCTGTGCCGCCGGCGAGGGGTAAAGATCAATATTCTCCCGATTCCCGAAATTCCTTGGGAGTCTGCCCCGTTTGTTTTTTGAACAGGCGGGAAAAATAGTGCACGTCCCAGATACCGCAATGCTGCGCCACGGTCTGTATCTGCAGCTTGGTGGTGCGCAACAGCTGCTTTGCCAGCCCGATGCGTTTGCCATTCACATAATCTGTCAGGGTCTGTCCCGTTTCCCGGCGGAACAGGGTGGACAAATACCCCGCGCTGACATTTTGCATAGCGGCCAGCGTGTGCAGACTCAGATCGGCAGTCAGATCGGAATCGATGCACGCGATCATCTTCTGTACCAGCGGTGAATACTGCTTCATGGAATGCTTGCGTACCAACCGACAATAGGAACGAAACATCTCGGTCATCAGCTCCTGCACCATGGCGGTGGAGGGCAGCGTTTCGATCTTACGGGCAAAGGCAGATGACACATCATCCAGATACACGGGATGCACTCCACCTTTTTCCGCCGCCTTACGCAGCAGGGTGTTCATGATAATGCAGTAGTTTTTTAAATTGCGCAGCGGGTCGGCAAGACGCCTTTCAAAAGATAGTAAGGAAAAGCGTTCCAGCAACATTTCCGCTTTGTGGGACTGGCCGTATTCCACGGCGCGCATCAGCTCGTTTTCGTAGGCGTATCGCTGCTCCATCATCTGCATTTTCCATGCCATGTTATCAGCACTCACCGCATCCTCTGACGCAGAAAACAGCAGAAGCTCTTCCTCGGCGTTACCGGTCACATCCACCACGGTGAAGCTACCACTGCCACCCCAAATGTGTTCGCCAAAGGCGTCCATCATAGAAAAGAGATAGTTGTTTTCCGGTAATAACGGCACCCCGCCGTAATAGTGCTCCCATTCCCGACTTTCCCGCGGGTTCACGCCCAAAGCCTCCGCCCGTTCCAGCAACGCCTCCGGCGTCAACTCCTCCGTCAAATACGGGCCCAGCACAAACACGCACTCCTGCGTCATATCCGGCAGCCGAAAATACAGATAATGGCAAAAAAACGGATCAGCAAACCGATAAATGGTGTTAGGTTGTGCAGGCACCGCTAACTCATAAAAGGAACGGGCGTACTCTCCCTCCCGCCCCAGCAGTTGACGAAGCCCCATATCCACCGCAGGGGTGAGCGGTGCATGCGGATCGATCAGCTGCGTTTGCAGGTGGCATTTCCAAAAGGTCTCCCGCAGCAGCCGCAATTCGTTTTCATAGAACATACGCATTCTCCCATTTTTGGTTATGAAAACCAAAAATTGTTTACTTTCTTTTGTATTATAGGCAATTTTTTCGGTATTTTCAACCACCAATCTGAAAATCGTACAAAAATTATGAAAAATTGTCCTAACAGTGTCCGTTTTCATTTGTTATGATAGGTATATGAGGGGTCATGCGCCTTTCGTAAAACAATTTGAAAGAGGGAAAAACATGGCTAAACAGGTAAAATTAGATGCCAACGGCTATCGCAAGTTTGGCATGCGTGACAAGCTTGCCTATGCCGCCGGCGACTTTGGTTGCAACATGAGCTTTGCACTCAAAGGCACCGTTCAGACCTTCTGGTTGGTCTACATGATGCTGGAGACCGGCTTGCTGTCCGCCTTATTGTTGGTTGTTCAGATTTGGGACGCCGTAAACGATCCGCTGATCGGCTCTATGATCGACGCTGACAGAAGATCCTACAAGATGGGTAAATTCAAGACCTACATCTTTATCGGCGCGTGCGGTCTTTTGGTTGGCGGCGCCGCCGTATTCCTGCCCTTCCCCAATGCGGATGTGTGGGTCAAAGCGGTCCTTTTCATCGTAGGGTATATCATTTGGGATGCGTTCTATACCATCGCCAACGTCCCCTACGGCTCTATGCTCTCCCTGATCACCGAAAATCCCGGCGAGCGTGCGCAGCTGTCCACCTGGCGTTCGGTAGGTTCCATGGTGGGTAACATCCTCCCCAGCGTTATCCTGCCTATGCTGATTTGGGAAAAGGTATTTGACGCCAACGGCAATCCCGTCATGAACGAGGAAACCGGCAAGCAGGTGCAGAACCTTCTGGGTGACAGAGTGTTCCTGGCCGCACTACTGATGGGCGTTTTAGGCTTTATCGCCTTCATTTTCATGATCAAGACCATTACGGTTCGTGTGGACGAAAACTCCATCAAGACCAACGATTCTGAGAAGTTCAATGTACTCAAGGCCTTCGGTAATTTTATGAAAAACCGTCCTGTGGTAGGTACCACACTGGCTGCTATGGGTATGTTCCTCGGTATGCAGTCTGCCAACACCGCTACGCAGATCATGTTTGCTATCTACTTTGGTCAACCGGAACTGTCCGGCGTTGTGATGCTGGTCGGCTTCCTGCCCATGTTCCTGTTTATGCCCTTCATTAAGAAGATCGTGAATAAGTTCGGTAAGAAAGAGGCCTCCGTTGCCGGCACGCTTCTGTCTTTGGTTGGCGGCTTGCTGATGTTCATCTTCCCCATAATCCAGGATAAGAGTATTGCACTGGTTCTGTACATGGTGTCGTTAGCCGTTTACGGCATCGGCATGGGCGTTTACACCTGCGTTTCCTGGGCAATGATGGGCGACGCCATCGATTACAACGAATGGAAAACCGGCAAACGCGAGGAAGGCGTTGTGTATTCGCTGCATTCTTTCTTCCGTAAACTGGCACAGGGCATTGGCCCCTCACTGGTTCTGCTGATCATGGGCGTTTTGGGTTACAACTCCGAATTGGGTGTCGGTGCTCAGACCGCTGCTACGGCGAACAACATGTGCTGGTTGGTTGCCGGTCTGTACATGTTCAGCGCCATCCTGCAATTTGTGGGTATCGCACTGATCTACAACCTGGACAAGAAAACCCTGACTCAGATGAACGAAGATCTCGCTCAGAAGCATGCGGTTGAAGAAGTTCCTCAAGCCGCTGTGGTGACTGAATAATTTTTACAGCACGTATCACCCTGTCGAGCTTTTCGGCAGGGTGATATTTGAGTAAATTTACAGAGTCTTTACATCTTGCCAAATCCAATATGCTACCATAGTGTCAGATTCAATTAGGAGGCTTAAAGCATGAGAACTGTATTTAACCTGAATGCCAAATGGGCATTCTCAAAAGAAGCTACGGAGCTCCCGTCCTCTGTTTCCAACAAATGGGATTTCGTTAACCTGCCCCACTCCTGGAACGCCATCGATGGTCAGGACGGCGATAACGACTACTACCGCGGCACCGCATACTACGCCAAATCGCTGGATAAGAGTGAATTGCCCGTAGCCGATCGCTATTATCTGGAACTGCGCGGCGCCAACTCCTCTGCCGATGCGTATCTGAACGGCAAACACCTTGCTCATCATGACGGCGGCTATTCCACCTGGCGCGTGGAGATCACCGATGCGCTGGAAAACAACAACCTGTTTGTTATCGCTGTGGACAACGCCCCTAACGACACCGTCTATCCTCAAATGGCGGACTTCACCTTCTACGGCGGCCTGTACCGCGATGTTAACATCGTATGCGTCAGCCACTCTCACTTTGATCTGGATTACCACGGCGGCCCCGGCATAAAGGTTACCCCCACCCTCAACGGCACTGACGCCGATGTCGAAGTCGAGGTGTATCTGACTGACAGTAAGATTGGTCAAAGCCTGCGCTATGTCATCTGCGACAGCGAAGGCAACACCGTTGCCGAAACTGTCTCCGACGACACGACAGCAACGCTGAAGATTGCCAACGTTCATCGTTGGCATGGCCGCAAGGATCCCTATCTGTACACCGCACACGTGGAGCTGTGCGAGGACCGCGCCGTGCTGGACAACGTGTCTGCTCGCTTCGGCTGCCGCACCTTTGAGATCGACCCCGAACGCGGCTTCATTCTGAACGGCGAGGAATATCCTCTGCGCGGCGTTTCCCGTCACCAAGACCGCTGGGGCTTAGGCAATGCGTTGCTGCCGAAGCATCATGAAGAGGATATGGATCTGATCTGTGAAATGGGTGCCACCACCATCCGTCTGGCACACTATCAGCACGATCAGTATTTCTACGACCTGTGCGACGAGCGCGGCTTGGTCATCTGGGCAGAGATTCCCTACATTTCCAAGCACATGCCCACCGGTAGAGAAAACACCATTTCTCAAATGAAAGAACTGGTCATCCAAAATTACAATCACCCCTCCATCGTGGTATGGGGTCTGTCCAACGAGATAAGCATCGGCGGTTCCACCGACGATCTTCTTGAAAACCACAAAATCCTCAATGACCTTTGCCACGAACTGGATAAGACACGGTTGACGACCATTGCCGCCGTTTCCATGTGCAAAATGGATGACCCGTATCTGCAAATTCCCGACGTGGTATCCTACAACCACTATTTCGGTTGGTACGGCGGAGAAACTTCCATGAACGGCCCGTGGTTCGATAAATTCCATAAAACCCACCCCCGTATCCCGATTGGCTGTTCCGAATATGGCTGCGAAGCGCTCAACTGGCATACCTCCGACCCAAAACAGGGCGACTATACGGAAGAATATCAGGCCTACTACCACGAAGAGCTTATTAAGCAGTTCTTCACCCGCAAATACATGTGGGCAACCCATGTGTGGAACATGTTCGACTTTGGTGCCGACGCTCGTAACGAAGGCGGCGAAAACGGACAAAACCACAAGGGCCTCATCACCTTCGACCGCAAGTATAAGAAGGACTCCTTCTATGCCTATAAGGCTTGGCTTTCGGATGATCCCTTTGTTCACCTTTGCTCAAAGCGTTATGTCGATCGCGTGGAAGAGGAAACGGTTATCACTGTGTATTCCAACCTTCCTGAGGTTGAACTTTTTGCAAACGGTGTATCGGTAGGTAAGGAGACGGCGGAAGACCACTTCTTTAAATTTACCGTTAAAAACGAGGGAGAAACTCATCTCGTAGCCGTTTCGGGTGACTTTAAGGACGAAAGCGTTATCCGTAAGGTCGACACCTTTAACGAGACGTACCGCTTGATTGAAAAAGGCGCCGTGCTTAACTGGTTCGATATCGACGCCCCCGAAGGCTATCTTTCCTTAAACGATAAA
>JAFVQV010000071.1 GCA_017504645.1 Clostridia bacterium
GGTGTATCAAAGGCAAGGGCATCCGCGATCTGCCGCACAGACAACTCGTTTTCCCGCAGCAGCTGCTTGGCCTTTTCAATCTTTAGCACCGTAAAATAGTTCATGATGCTTTTGCCGGTGGCAGCCTTAAATTCGCGGAAGGCGTATGCCTTGCCATAGGCGATCTGGCGGCAGATCTCGTCTACCGTCAGCGTGCGGTGCAGATTGTTTTCCAGGATCTCCAAAATCTGATCCACCAAATGATTTTTATATTCCCGTTTCTGCAAAAAGGTGGTGTTACCGCTTTCCGTTTCCGTGAGTGCCCGCATGATACTGATAAGTAAAATTTCCAAATAATTTTTGATAAGTTGCTGACCGCCCAGTGTGGGGGTAGGGAGGAGGGTCAGCTTTTCCAATCGGGTGTCGGCGGCGGGGATGGCAAAGGTGCGCTTTGCCTCGTCCAGAATGGCGTATAGAAAGCGCGCATATCGCTTATCCAGTCTTACCTTTCTGTTCTCAAAAAAGCGCATGCTCTCCGACTTGCACTCAAAGCAAACCACCAGCACGTTGGGCGCTTTTTTACCGTTGGCGGCGAAGGCGTGAAGCTCATTAGGTTTGTGAAACAGAAGTTCCCCGCCTTGCAGGGGAATCTCCCGATCGTCTGCCGTACACACAATACTCTCCTTATCGGCATAAATGAGTTCCCAAAAATTATGTACCTCGCCGTGGGTACGGTAAGTTTTGTCGAATTCCGCATACCGCACGGTTACGATCCGACTGACATTCACCAGGTTTTCCAATCGATGACGAAAATATTTTTTCATATAAAAAGTGTAACACAGAACCTTTAAAAATTCAAGTAGAGTATTTTACACTTTTTGTATAGCGGATGACGGTGTACAAAAGGACGGGATGCTTTATAATGCAATTGTAAGACATAATGAAAGGGGTATAGGTATGAGAATTTTGGCGGTCTGCGCTCATCCGGATGACATTGAGATCAACTGTTCGGGAACGCTGGCAAAATGTGTGAAGCGAGGCGACACGGTCATTACCTGTCATGTGTGTAACGGCAATTTGGGACATGAGATCATCATGCCGGACGAGCTGGCGAAGATCCGTGGGGCAGAGGCAAAAAACGCCGGCAAATTGGCGGGTATTGAGGTGCTTTGCGGGGACTTCGGCGATATGGATATCTACGATAACAACAAAGAGGCGCGGGACCGTATGGTGGATATCATCCGCTATGCTGATCCGGACCTCATCATCACCCACACTCCCGACGATTATCACGCCGATCATACCGCGGTATCCCGTCTGGTGTTTGACGCCAGTTTTGCGGCGACGGTCCCTCATTATAAGACCAAGGTAGATAAGGTCGCCAAGCTGACGCCTCTGTACTACATGGATGTGTCCACGGGTGTGGATTTTAACCCTACTGAATATGTCGACATTTCCGACGAGATCGACCTGAAGCTCCGTATGGTAGCGTGCCATGAGAGTCAGGTGGTATGGTTGCGCGATCACGATAATGTGGATCTGATCGATATGGTGAAGACCTGCTCCCGTGTTCGCGGATATCAGTGCGGCGTGGCATACGCCGAGGGGTTCCGCCAATGCACCGCGTATTTAAGACCCACTACCAAGCGGCTGTTGCCGTAATGAAAAGGAGCGAAAAGTAATGGATTTCATGTCAACTGTCAAAGGTAGCATGCTGGAGGGCTTCTATCCCGCCGGTTGGGATATGGCGAAGATCGATGCCTGTTGTTCTCACGCCCCCGAAGCCATCGGCGACCGTCAGGCCTTTTGGAACGATAAATTTACCCCCATCTCCTGTAAGGACGTGGCGGAATTTGATGTCAAAATGGGTCACGAGATCGCCAACGAGATCAAAAAGGCAAACGAGGGCGGCTATAAGCTGGCGTTCATTCTGCCGGTAGGCCCCATGGGTATGTACAAATGGGCAGTCTATTTTCTCAAGGAATGGAATGTTTCCTGCGAAAATGTGTGGTGCTTTAACATGGACGAATGGGCAGACAGCGAGGGCAACACCATCACCGGCGAAGCCTCTTTCCAAAGTGCCATGGAAAATGCCTTCTATAATCCCTTGGGTGACCTGACCGTTCCCGTTTCTCATCGCAATTTTGCCACCAAGGATAATCTGCCCACCTATCCGGAAAAGATCGGGGCGCTCAAGGCTGACGGCGCAAAACTGGTGCTGGTGTACGGCATCGGCAGAATGTGCCACATCGCTTTTTGGGAACCCATGATCGGCGGCGAGTTTGATACGGATGAGGAATGGAAGAAACAGCCCTACCGCATCGGTGTGCAGCTGCACCCCCTCACCATTGAGCAGAATGCCATCACCTCGTTTAAAAGCCGCACCACTCTGGTGCCCTGCCGTGCCAACACCATCGGCCCCGGCCTGATGTTCAGTGCCGATTACGCCATCGGTGGTGCGGACGGTGCTCTGTCCCGCGGCATGCAGTGGCAGGGGATGTCTCTGTGGATGACCCTGCGCTATGGCCCCGACCGTTGGATCACCTCCAGTTTTATTCCCACCCTGCCCGGAAAGCTGTTCTATCTGCAGGAACTGGCAGGTCCGCTGGTGCCGGAAGCAAACTAAAATCAACGCCCTCGCAGGCATCTGCGGGGGCGTTTTTGTATATGGCAGACGGCTGCTAACGCGTCGCAAACCGGCACTTGTACATTTTTTTAAAAAACTGTGCAGTTTTGCAGGAAATCGTTTAAAGGCGTTGCAAGAGGTTGACTTTCGGGCGCAAATTTTGTACGATATAACCAAGTAATGTTCGGTGTACATTCACCATTTCTGTTGCATATTTGCATTGGCCGAGGGAGGAAAAAGCATGAAAAAATTTCCGAAAAAACTTACCGTGCTGTTGTCGGTGTGCCTGATTACGGTATTCTTTGCCGGAATTACCTGCGCTATGGCAGTGGCCGGAAAGATCAACTTATCGGGCGTTCCCGTGGTCGGTACGGTTATTGATCGGATAAGTGCGGCGACCAATGGTGGCACGGGCACTACGGTCGTTCAGAATGCGGTGGCATCCTCGGTGACTCCCTCTGATCAATATACCTCTATCACCGATGTGGCGGTGGCTGATAGTTTTGTATACGCTGCTGACAAAACCGGTGAAAAGGTGTATAAGCTCAACGCCGCAGGCACAGTCGTCGCCACCTACACGGCGGATGTGCAGGTGAACGGTGTCTGTGTAAACGACAATGTGGTGTATGCACTGGTGGGCGCGGCAAACGGCAAGGTTATCGTGCTGAACAGCGCGATGGAAGCTACTGCTACTATCACGGTCGGCCACACCCCCTCTGCCATAGTGGTGCAGGGAACCAAGGCTTATGTTGCCAATCGTTTTGATAATGAAATATCGGTGATCGACCTGTCTGCCAATACCGTCATCAAGACGATTGCCGTGAACGGTCGCGAAGCCATCGATATGGCGGCAGCTAACGGCAAACTGTATGTTGCCTGCCACCTTCCTGAAAATGCTGCCACCGAAGCGGTGGTATCGGCTAATGTGGTAGTCGTCGATATGGCGAGCGATACCGTGACCAAGACCATTGAATTGGTGAATGGTGCGGGCGGCGTCAAAGGTATTACGGCTTCTCCCGATGGAAAAGCCGTGTACGTTTCCCATGTGATCGCGCGCTATACCTATCCCACCACCCAGCTGGACAGAGGCTGGATCAATACCAATGGTTTTTCCATCATTGATACCACGGCGAATACCGCGTTGGCAGTTATGCTGGATGAGGTTGAGTTGGGTGCCGCCAATCCGTGGGGTATCGCTGTGAGCGAGGACGGCAAGCAGTTGATCGTTGCCTTGTCGGGTACTGACGAAGCCATGATCGTGGATATTGAGAAGATGAATGCCAAGATCGCCGCTGTCAAAGCAGGTAACGGCGTGGTAGCATCAGCGGATAGAATTGTGGATTATCTGCCGTTCCTGGACGATTGCCGTGTACGTGTTTCCTTAAACGGTAAGGGCGCCCGTGCTTTGACGATCTCCGGCAACCAAGCGTATATCGGTCAGTATTTCACCGGTAACATTGCTGTAATAGACCTCGACGGGAAACAGCAGATGGGAACCATGAACTTTGTCAATCAACCCGAAAATGATGAGGTCCGCACGGGCGAGATCCTGTTTGGTGATGCTAACCTCTGCTACCAGAAATGGCAAAGTTGTCTCAGCTGCCATCCCGACGCGTTGGCAGACGGTCTTAACTGGGATAACCTGAACGACGGTCTGGGCAACCCCAAAAGCGCTAAGAGCCTGCTGTATTCTCATCGCACCCCGCCGGTGATGGTTACCGGTATCCGGGACACGGCAGAGATCGCGGTCCGCGCGGGTATGAAATTCATTCAGTTTAATGTTATGGATGAGGAACAGCTGGATACGATCGATCAATATCTTATGTCTCTCCGGCCGGAGCAGAGTCCTTACCTGAATATTGACGGCACCTTGACCGAGTCGGCACAGCGGGGCAAAGCGTTGTTCGAAAGTGCCGGCTGTGTGACTTGCCACCCCGCTCCGCTGTACACGGATATGAAAACCCATGACGTGGGAACCACCGCCAACGACAACGGAAACTGGGAAAGCCGCGTCATGGATACACCTACGCTGGTGGAAGTGTGGCGAACCGGCGCATGGCTGCACGACGGTCGATACAACAATATGGAAGATGTGGTCCGATACTTTGCTCCCGAGTTGACCGATCAAGAGGTCGCCGACCTGGCTAATTTCGTGCTTTCCATCGGCGATGAAGGCGAGCAATACGGCGTGGAGCAGGTGTTTGTAACTGCCGACGGGAACACAACGCTGTGTGCGCTGGTTCCGGGCGGAACTGTTGCCGGCTTTACGGTGCGGTGCCAGCAGGAAACAGCAGAGGGCACCGCTGTCATCAAGGCTGTGCTGACCGACGGAGCGAACGGTGTGATCAAATCCTACGAAACCACCGTTTCAGACTTGGCGTGCAATACCGCCGGTGCTATTGCATTGGGTAGCGGATTTGCCATTCCCACCGAAAATGCGGCGGGTACGACGCTGACTATCACGATTCAAAATGCCGCGGGTGAGGATCTTGCCACACCCTATGTACTGCAATATTAAGGAGGTGCCGACAACATGAAAAAGTTTTTGTCAATCGCGCTGTCGGTGGCACTGCTCCTTTGCAGTATGCTGAATATGCCCATTTTCACGATTTCGGTGGCTGCGGCTGCAACGCCCACCTCCGAATGGGTCTCGGCATCCCCCAAAGCGCCTGTCACCAGCAACATGGCGCAATCCGATCTGTTGGATGAACTTATGGAAACCTACACCTCCTTTGTGGTGGTGCGTCAGCGTCAGTTGGGTGGTTCCCACTACGCCTATACCGAAGCTATCTCCGACACGATTGTGGAATCCGGCACGCTGAATACCCCCAACCTGGAAGAAACCCCCTACCGCGCCGGTGCCGAATTAGTGCTGGTAGAGCTGGAAAAAAGCGGAAGTCAGGTAAAAAAGACAGAGACGGTTTTGCTCAGTGACAGCAACGGTGTTATTCGTGATCCCGATGTTTCCGAGGACGGAACCAAGGTGCTGTTCTCTTGGAGCAATCAGAAAAAGAGCGACGATTATCACCTGTACGAATACGATCTGCTTACCGATAAATACCGTCAATTGACCTTTGGCGTGGGTGTGGCGGATACGGAACCGAAATATATGCCGAACGGCGATATCATTTTCAGTTCCACCCGTATGACTCAGATCATTGACTGCTATGTTACGCCGGTCTCTAACCTGTATCTTTGCGGCCCTAACGGAGAAAACATCGTGCGTGTGGGTTACGATCAGGTGCACACCACCTATCCTACCTTGACGGAGGATGGCCGCGTGTTGTATACCCGCTGGGATTACAATGACCGTTCTCAAATCTATACCCAAGCGATCTTTCAAATGTTCCCGGACGGTACCAATCAAACGGAAGTGTATGGTAACAATTCCAATTTCCCACCATCTCTGATTCATGCGCGACAGGTGGCGGGTACTACCGATAAGTACATAGCCATTGCGGCCGGTCACCATACCTATCAGGCAGGCAAGTTGGTGATCGTGGATACCAGTAAAGGCCGTAACTCCTTGGATTCGCTGACCTTTATCCACCCCGGCGAAGAAGCGGGTGTGGATATTGATGTAGACGGCGGATACTACGACAAATACGGCCAGTGCGGCATCATCTATAAGTATCCCTATTCCGTCACGGAGGACCTGTTTTTGGTATCCTCTGCCGATATCGGTCACGATTCGAGAGGTCACGCGGAGGAACGGACCGGTTGGGGCACCTCAGCCGGTAGTTGGGGTAACAGCACGCCCTTTAAGATCTATGTTATGAATACCGCAGGTGAAAAGATCGAGCTGGTAGGCATGTCCGGTTCTATCGGTGCCAGTCAGATCGTTCCTGTTGCTAAGCGCACGTTATTTGAGCGTGCCAGTATGGTTAACTACGGATCCAATACCGGCACCTATTATATCGGCAATATTTATGAGGGTGACGGTCTCAAGGGTGTGCCATGCGGCACCGCCAAATATCTGCGCATCGTAGCGTTGGATTACCGTGCCTACACCGCCGGTTGTGTGGGTGTCAGCGACACTTCGATCCACAAGACCAACTCCGGTCAGGCATTTAACCCGGTATCCGTCGGCAACGGTTCGTGGGATGTTAAGAAAGTGCTGGGCATCGTGGATATTTATGAGGATGGCTCGGCGCTTTTCAAGGTCCCCTCGGAAACTCCGGTATATTTCCAGGTACTGGACGAAAATTATGCGATGATCCAATCTATGCGTAGTTGGTCCACTCTGATGCCGGGCGAAACTTTCTCTTGCGTTGGCTGCCACGAGGATAAGAACATGGTTCCTCCCGCTGCCTCCACCACTACCATTGCCATGTCCAAGGGCGTACAGGAGATACGGGCGGAAGCTTGGCAGGATGAAGATCACGATCCGTACGGCGAGGTGGATGGCTTTAGCTATTTGGAAGAGATACAGCCGATACTGGACGAAAGTTGCGTACAATGTCACAACGATTTGGACGCTGCCAAGCGTGCGGTGGGTATCTCCAGCATGACCTCCCAGGATCCCATTAAGGCTACTTCCGACAGTTCTTCTTCTGAAACGGTAGACGAGACGGTCATTTTCCCCATAGAATCTCAGTGGCAATATGTGATTGACCAAACACCCGCCGATGACTGGTACACCTATGATTTTGACGATAGCTCCTGGAGTACCGGCAAAGGCCTGTTCGGCGATCTTGGCTCGGCCAATACCAAATGGGACGGCGATGGCAGTTATATCTGGCTACGTCGGGAATTCACCCTGACACAGAACGATCTGACGGCATTATCCGGCAAGGTGTTGTTCCTGAACATCTATTATGACGAAAGCCCTCAGGTTTATCTAAACGGCGAATTGGTGTACTCTGCCAGCGGTTCCATCAACGCTTATGAAACGCGCGATCTTAAACTTAGCAGCACCTCTTTGCTGAAAGAAGGCACGAACGTCATTGCCGTTCGCGCGGATAATCTGGGAAATTGGGGCAACCGGATCGACATCGGCTTGTCGGCCAAGGCATATTCCGGTAATGCGTTTTCGCTGGAATCGTATCGGTTTGGCACGGTTGCCACAGAGGGTGCCTTGAACGCTGATGGCACCGTAAAGACACAGGGCCCCGGTGTGGGAAAAGCGTTCCCGTTGTCCTACTTGTATCTCACCGGTAGCAACGGCTTATCTTTCCGAAACGCCACAGCAAAGACGACGCTTATCAGTTGGATCCACACCATGAGCGATGCGGAAATGCTGGATCCGTATACCGCCGGTTCTTCCCAAAGTCGGCTGATTACGATGTTGCGTGAAAAACACAGCGGTGTCACGCTGACAGACGCACAGATCCGTGCAATCGAAGCGTGGATCGATTTGGGCGTTCCCTGCATGGGCAGCTACTCCGAAAATAATATTTGGGACAGTAATCAGATTCGTTGGGCAGAAGAAAGCCAAAATAAGCGTGATTTCTATAACACCATGAACGATTTGGCACGTGATGCACGCGCAGCCGATGACGACCTTGCCGTACCGGAAATCGGTATTTCCTACGATTCGTACGGCTTAGTGTACGATGATGCCTATGCATTTGCCACCGCTACTCGTTTGGAGATTCCCCAGCGATATGCGGCGGGTGACGTCATTACTATCACACTGCCTGCAGGCGAGTATTATTTGGGATTGACACTCAATAGCCGTATGGGTGAAGCAATTCTATATGTACCGAATGGGGTGTACACCTATACGGTTCCGTCCGGTTTCCTACCGGATTCGTACGCTCCCACCTTCGGCAGTAACTCTTTTAACACCATTACGGCACGCGTTATCAGCGGCGAAGAACTGGGAGAGAGGCATAACCTGTCCGTCAATCCGTATGATACCGCTACCTCTTCCAATGCATATCCTCATGTAACGGCCAACGGAAGTTATAACGATACAACGGATGCTGTTCGCAACGCGATCGATGGTATCAGCGGCAATAAGGGCTACGGTGCGTATCCGAACCAGTCGTGGGGTGCCGCTACTTCAGGCAATAGTTGGATGCAGGTGGATTTCGGTCGCGAAGTCAGTGTGGACGAGATCGTGCTGAAGCTTCGCGCCGATTTTGAGGATAACCACGATACCTATTGGAAAACGGGTACACTGGAATTCTCCGACGGATCAACGGTGAATATCACCATTGATAAAACATCGGATGCCCAAGTATTTACGTTTGAACAGACGAAGACCACCACTTACATCAAGCTCAAAGACCTAGTCAAGGCGGATACAGGCAATACCTTTGTGGGTATCAGCGAGCTTGCTGTTTACGGTACAGAGAAAAAAGTAGTGCCTCATGATATCAATGTTGTATATACATCGGGCAGCACCGTGTACAGTGATACCACACTGACACAATCCTCTGCCACACAGCTCTCTGTTCCTAAGAAATACGCCGGCGGTGATACGGTCACCGTTACGTTGCCGGATGGAGAGAAGTATTTGGGACTCACTCTCAACAACGCCATGGGCGAGGCAATTTTGTATGTTCCCACCGGCGTGTACACCTACACGATGCCCACCTCCGCTGTGATGACAGCGGCGTACGAGCCTACCTTTGCTTCCAACACGACCAACACCATTACGGCGCGCGTGGTGGAGGAAAAAGAATTGGCAAAACGGCGCAATCTGACATTCAATCCGTACGATCTGGATAGCGGCACCTCTGCGTACCCTCATGTTACCGCCAGCGATTGGCACGCATCGAATGCCATGTTTGCTCCGCGCAATATTGCGGATGGTGTAACGCAAAATCAAAGCCATAACAGTTGGCCCTATCAGTCGTGGGGGCCCTCATCGGATTCCAATGCCAAGTGGCTGATGATCGATTTCGGACATGAGGTGTATGTAAACGAAATCGCGGTGTATCTCCGCGACACGGATGCCTCCGGTCATACCTACTATAAGAGCGCCACGTTGGAGTTCTCAAATGGGACCAAGAAGGATGTCACCTTCACCTCCACCATGGATAAGCAAACCATAAAGTTTGACACCGTCAAGACCACCTATGTTAAGGTCACGAATCTGGCCAAAGCGGATACGAGCAAGAGTTGGGCAGGTATTACAGAGCTGGAGGTATACGGTTCCGAATACGAACTGAAATTTACTCCCGGTGACCTGAACGATGACGGCAGAATCAACACCGCCGACGGGTTAATGCTGATGCGTCATCTCAATGGCTGGAGCGTGACGATCGCTCAACCGGACGCCATGGATGTGAATGCTGACAATAAGGTCAATACGGCCGATGGCTTGATTCTGATGCGTTACCTGAACGGTTGGAAGGTAACGCTGGGATAATAAGGAGAGATCGATATGAAAAAAGCAATATCTGTTGTACTGGCGATAATCTTGCTTTGTTCTCTGCTGAGTGTCAGCCCTTTGGCGGCGAGTGCCGGCCAACTGAAGGTGTCGGACGTCAGCGGTAAACAGGGCGATATCGTAACCGTAAACATTTCCATTGCCAATAATCCCGGCTTGGTCACCTTGTCCATGGCCGTGTCCTATGACACGGCGGTGTTGGAACTTACGGGTGTGACCGATACCAAGCTGATCGGCGGCAATCCGCCCCTATCTACTACCTATACCTCGCCTTATACGGTTGCGTGGGCGGACTATAACGCCACCGCCGATGTTACCAAAAACGGTACCATTGCTCAGTTTAAGTTTAAAATCAAGGATACGGCAGAGGTAGGTACCACTAAAGTTACGGTGGCGTTTAACGATTCGTACAAAAACGATATGTCTACCGAAAACAGCTTTACCGGTGGCAGCGGGACGGTCACCATTCAGTGTAAAACGCACAGCTACGGTGGATGGAGCATCATCAGCAAAGCCGACTGTTCCACAGACGGCAAGAGACAGCGCACCTGTTCAAAGTGCGGTGCAGTTGAAAACGAAGTCATCGCCAAGCTGGGGCATACCTACGGTGCATGGCAGGTGACAAAAGAGGCTACCTGCACGGAAAAGGGATCTCAGACCCGAACCTGCACCCGTGCGGGCTGCGGCCACAAAGAAACCAAGGCGATCGCAGCATTGGGTCACAACTTTGCCAATGCAACCGTGACAAAGGAGCCCACCTGCACGGAGGCAGGCGTGAAAACAGGCACGTGCACTCGTTGCCGACAGACTACCACAGAAAAGATCAAGGCCACCGGTCATAAATTCGGAAATTGGGAAGACGAAAAAGCGGCAACCTGCAAAGAAGGTGGCGTACAGAAGCGCATTTGCTCCACTTGCCAGCATGTGGAGAATCGCAATACTAAGCCCATAGCTCATGATTTTGCCGAGCCTGTGGTTGTTAAGGAAGCTACTCTGTACAGCACCGGTGTGATGGAAGGCAAATGTAAAGTGTGCGGTGAAACAACGCAACAGGCCATTCCCTGCGGTGCCACCGATGCTGCCACCGGCACGGTGCTTGAAACCGAAGCGGGTGTATTCGCTGAGGGTACCACCGTTGCGGTGACCGAGATCACGGACGAAACAGAGAAAGCGGCGGTTGCTGCTGCTCTTAAGGAGATTACCTCCACCTTTAAAACATTTCAAATTGCCGCCATGCTAAACGGTGCGAAGGTTCAGCCAAACGGTTCTGTAACGCTGACCCTGGTCGTGCCGGAAGACTTCAGTGAAAATATTGAGCTTTATGA
>JAFVQV010000072.1 GCA_017504645.1 Clostridia bacterium
CGTTCAGTTCGGGGATAACCAGGCCGATAGCCTTAGCGGCACCGGTGGAGTTGGGAACGATGTTCTGCGCACCGGCGCGAGCACGGCGCAGGTCACCCTTGCGGTGAGGACCGTCCAGGATCATCTGATCACCGGTGTAAGCGTGCACGGTGGTCATGATACCGCTCTGGATGGGAGCGTAATCGTTCAGAGCCTTGGCCATGGGAGCCAAGCAGTTGGTGGTGCAAGAAGCAGCGGAGATGATCTTGTCATCCGCGGTCAGGTTCTCGTGGTTCACATTGAACACGATGGTCTTCAGATCGTTGCCTGCGGGAGCGGAGATAACGACCTTCTTCGCACCGGCATCGATGTGAGCCTGGCTCTTATCCTTGCTGCAGTAGAAGCCGGTGCACTCCAGCACGACGTCCACGCCGATCTCGCCCCAGGGCAGATCCGCAGCGTTTTTCTCAGCATAGATCTTCAGCACTTTGCCGTCCACGGTGATGGTGCCGGCCTCGTCGTCAGCCACGACGGTGTGACCGTCGTAACGACCCTGAGCGGTATCATATTTCAGAAGGTGAGCCAGCATGCTGGGTTTGGTGAGGTCGTTGATGGCAACGATCTCGTAGCCTTCGGCGCCAAACATCTGACGGAACGCCAGACGGCCAATGCGGCCAAAGCCATTGATTGCAACTTTAACTGCCATGATTCAATTCCTCCAATTATTTATAATCTTTTACCATATTACACCGTTTGCGTAAAATTTTCAAGGACTTTGATAAAATTTTAACGCCATGTGCAATTTTTATGCATCCCGCTCCGTAATTTTGTGCGAAATCTGCCTATTTCTCTGCAAAACTGTGAATTTTGGCTGGTAGAGTGGTTCCGCTTAACCCATCTTCTTCGCCAACATCTCGTCGAAGAAGGGTTTCTCCCCCTCTCTTTGTACCGTTATGTCGGTACCTAATTCTTTGAGCGTATTGACTTCTTCGTCGCTGTCAGAGAAAAACCAACTTAATCTCTCGTGCGCGCAACTGGCAAAAAAGGCATATCCTTCTTTGTAAAAACTAAGATCCATCGGGAATTGCGGATAACACCAATCAAAAATATCGTTCGCTTTTAACAATGCTTCCTCCGCTCGGGGGTCTGCTTTGTAAAACGCCAAGCGATAGACATGCCCTCCCTGATTCCATGTCTTTGTTCCCGGCCATTCGGTTGTATTTCTTGAGTAGATTTTGTATGGGTCGAGTAATTTTTTGATTTCGCGGGTGGATTTTTTCAACGGTTCACTTTCCGAATATCTGAAATACACAACCGAAAACGCATCGCTAATCGACAGCATGTATCGAATAAATTGTGCATATCGCTCTTTGCTTGAAAATTTGTCAATATAATAAACCATGGCGCTCCTCCTCAACGCATTGCCACTATGGCGCCAAGCAATGCTCCAACAACAAAAACAACCACGCAAATTTTAAGGATTGCTGAAAGGAACGGCCTTTTTTGCTTCTGTTGGATTGCAGCTTTCCATACATAAAGCAACACGGGGCCAAAAACAAACAGTAACGCCACACCGGCTTGCCAAGTATTTGTCAGCGAAAACCTTAAAAGTTTTGATATAACAACAGATACCATCGCCGCGCCGACAGAAAAAAGGAGATACGGTCGAAATGTTTTCATTCAAATATCCTCCACAAATTCCGCTTGGATCACTTCGAACTTCTGCGTTTCCGTATTCAGCTTTAAAGCACTTTTAGCGTAACCGATGCCGTCCGCATGACCGTCCAAAGAAACATATTGCAAGCACTCGATCTCAAAAACGCCGTCACCATCTATGTCCTTTGGCGTAAACTCCATAAAACTGTCGCACAAAATACTAATATCGCGTTTGCCTTTCCCGTTTTCATCGAAGAAATCGTCAGCATACCTGTCCGAAATAGCGATGGTGATGCTATAGTTGACATGCCTATTTGTAATTTTCAATTTATATCCGTTCAAAAATTCACTTTCAAAACCTGTGTCAAACATTCCATCGGAGGAACTTGTACCTGAATTGAATATCTCACAAATTTCCTCTCCGTCCACTTTTAAGATACGGGACAAATATTGTCCCGCCCCACCGAAAGCATCTATCTGCTGGTGAACAACAATCTCATCCAACCCGTCACCGTCAACATCGCACAAATGGAGCTGTTGGGTTTTGTTGTTTTCTAAATTTTCGGCACTGTCTTGAGTCGAAGTTGACCGTGCCGCCTCGTCCGCAGAACACGCCGGCAAGAATAGAATGACACAGAAAATCAGGATACTGCATATAAATTTCATCGTTTCCCCTCCCCACATGCCACTCGAAAAACCTTTCCTAACTTCATTTTGCCATAAAATACCTTTGCCTGTCAATATGCGCCATCATGCAAGAAAAACAGCCGAGCACAGGGTGCTCGGCTGCTGATTATGTTGCAATTATCCGTCTTTTTCCTGCTGATGCCGGAGCACGATGTCGTTGATGAGATCCTCCAGCTCCAGCGGGCGGCGGGGTTCATTCGGTTCGTCAAAATCGTCCTCGTCGTCCCGCGGCATTTCCGCTTCCAGCAAATGCTGTACCTCCCGTGCACCGGCAAAGCCATCCTCTTCCTCCTCGTTACGAGCAGGAACCGCCTCCTCTTGAGGCTGGGGCTGAGAGCAAAACACTTGCCCAAACGCAAAACTGAGCGCCAGCACCGCCACACCCAGATCGGCGGCGTTTACCAGTCCGCAGGACTCAAAAGCGGCCTCGTTACGGGCAAGCACCATCGCCACGCGCGTGACACACGCCGCTGCCGCCAGCACACCCACGCACAAAGACGACCCGATCAGGAAACGCGGCATGCCCTCCTCCACACCGGAAACAAAGCGAGCAAACCACAGGAAAAACAGCATTTCAAATACCAGCATCAGCAGATCGTATACTCCGCGGTATACGCTCATCGAACTGACATACGAGATCTCAAAGCGGGCAATGCGCACCCAGATCCATGCCACCGGGGCCAATGCCAACACACGCAAAAAGCCTCGATCGGTGCTGCCTTTTTTAAGCCACTGCCACGCCGCCAGTACGAAAAACGCACCTCCTGCGCAGCCCAGTGCCACCAAGGCGTACAGCAGCACCGTATCGGTCTGCGTCACCACCGCCTTGGACGGGTAGGGCAACACGCCCTCGGTGTTCCAGGTGTTGAGCACCGATAGGGACGACACGAGCATGGCAATGCCCGTAAACAACATGCCCGCCACCACCGTTTTCACGGTACGACCCGTGATCAAACGCGCTGTTTCCTGCTTGCCGCTGCACAGGATCAGCAAGGCCGCCAGCACCACCGCCGTCAACAACAGCAGCACCGTGTTCAGCACACCGCCGGTGATCCCTGCCACTACGCGAGGCAAGGCGATCGCACGCAATACGGCCAGCATCGGCAACGCCGCCGCCGCCACTCCGCAGGCGATTCGGTATCGTTTTTGCATAGGGTCACCTTCTTCCGTGAAGCTCTAATACCATAGTATACCAACAATCCCGCGAAAAATCAACGGGCAGTTTCACCCCGCAAGTAAAAAAGACGGCAACCTCTGCCGTCTTTTTGTTGTTTATTGACGCTGCTCCAGCGGGATATACGTTCTTTCTTTGCCGTAGGGCTTGTATGCCGGACGGATGATGCGTCCGCCGGTGAGCAGCTCCTCGATACGGTGAGCACACCAGCCGCTGATACGCGCCACCGCAAACAGAGGCGTGAACAGCTCCTCCGCAATGCCCATGGAACGGTAGATGAGGCCGGAATACATATCCACGTTGGCGCAAATGGCCTTGTCGATGCCCCTCTCTTTTTTCATCAGCGCGGGAGTCAGACGCTCCACCGCATCCAACAGCACGAAATCGTCCTGCAAGCCGGCGCGCTGTGCCGCTTTTTCCGCTTCCTTTTTCAAGATGACCGCACGGGGGTCGGACAGGGTATACACTGCGTGACCCATGCCGTATACCAGACCGGAGTGGTCCCCCGCCTCCTTGCGCAGCATTTTGGAAAGATACGCCGCCACCTGCTCGTCGTCGTGCACGTCGGTGATGTTGGCTTTGATATCCTCCATCATGCGCACCACTTTCAGGTTGGCACCGCCGTGGCGGGGTCCTTTCAGTGCACCGATGGCCGCCGAAATGGCCGAGAAGGTGTCCGTTCCCGACGAGGACAGCACCCGTGCGGTGAACGCGGAGTTGTTACCGCCGCCGTGCTCGGCATGGAGCATCAGGCACAGGTCCAGCAGTCGGGCCTCTTCCTCGGTATACTTGGCGTCAGCGCGAATGATGCGCAGCACCGTTTCGGAGGTGGACAGGTCGGGCAGCAACGGATGGAAATACATGCTTTCCCGATCGTAGTGGCGGCGCTTGACCTGGTAGGCATAGCCCAAAATGCTGGGCAGCATGGCGATCAGCTCGATAGATTGGCGCAGCACGTTCTCCGCCGAGGTGTCATCGGGATTGACATCGTAGGAATACAACGCCAGCACCGACCGCCCCAGCTTGTTCATCAGGTCGGGGGAGGGAGCTTTGATGATCATGTCCTCGGCAAAATATTCCGGCAGATCGCGGCAGGAGGACAGCATATCGTTAAATTCCCGCAACTGTTCGGGGGTAGGCAGGGTACCGAACAACAGCAAAAACACCACTTCTTCAAAGCCGAAACGACCCTTTCCGTGACTGCCCGCCACCAGATCCTGAATGGCGTAGCCGCGGTAGATCAGCTCGCCCTCCACCGGCATCCGTTCGCCCTCATCAATGACGTAGCCGTGCACGTTACAGATGCGCGTCAATCCCGCCATCACGCCCGTGCCGTCGGAGTTGCGCAAGCCCCGCTTGACCTCATATTTCAAAAATTCCTTGGGGTCAATGGGGGAATTTTTCTTCATATGTTCACATAAAGATAAAAAGGAATCGATAAATTCACTGTCGTGTAACTGGATCATGACGCTTGTCCTTTCATTGGTGAATGTTGCCATTATACCCCTTCCCATTCGGGATGTCAACGCTTGTTTTGAAAAAATGAATTTTTTAAGGTCAATACTTTTATTTTTTGCGGAAATTTCTCACTGATAACGGTTATTTTTGGCAAAAAATGAATTTTAAAGACAAAAAACAATCAGGAGGAACCAACATGAAACCTTATGTGATCTTGTGTGCCGTCTGCTATGCGTTGCTGCTGCTTATTCCGCTGCCGTTACTGCCGTCGGGCAGCGGAGACACGGCAGGCACCGCTGCCGATGCCGGGACGGACAAGCCCACCTCTACCACCGCCCCCGCGACCGCCGAAAAGGAGACCTTTACCGTCTTGGACACCTCAGCGGGTGTACTGTACACCTTTGCCCAACGGGATTTTCTCATCTACACGGTGGCGGCGGAAATGCCTGCCTCCTATCACGCGGAAGCGCTGAAAGCCCAAGCAGTGGCGGCGTATACCTACTATTCCTACGAGAAACTGCTCAACGCCGACAGCAAGACCCTGCAAGGGGCAGACAGTTCCCGCTTGCCCGCCTCCTTCCCTGCCACCTATTCGCCCGAGGGCTTGCGCACCCTGTGGGGCGACAGCTACGACACGCACCTGAAAGCCGTGGCGGCTGCGGTAGATGCGGTGCTGGGTGAGCAAATTTTGTATGAGAACAAACCCATTTTAGCCGCCTATCACCACAGAAACTGGGGGCGTACCGAGACCGCGGGCGTGGTGTGGGGCACCGATCAGCCATACCTGCAATCGGTGGTAAGCAGCGGCGACCTTGCCGACGCGAACGGCATCTCTACCGTCACGGTGTCCGACAAGGAATTTGCCGCTGCCTTTGACGGTCTGTCCCTCACCGGTGACGCAGGGAGCTGGATCGGCGGCGAGCCCGTCTGTTCGCCCGCAGGGTCAGTGACCTCCCTGACAGTGGGCGGCAAGGCGTTTACGGGTACAGAGGTCCGGGAGGCATTTTCCCTGCGCTCGGCGTGCTTTACGGTATCCCACGGCGAAAACGGGTTTACCTTTCAGGTAAAAGGGGACGGACACGGCGTGGGGCTGAGCCAATGCGGCGCCGACGCCATGGCACAGCAGGGCTTTTCGTACAAGGAGATCCTGCAGCATTACTACACCGGCGTGACCATTGAATAGTAAAACAGCACCGCCACTGGGCGGTGCTGTTTTAGTTTTCGGTCGTTTCCGACTTGGAGTGGACCTTTAATTGTAACTTTTCCACCCAGCCTTTTTGAAATTTCAGCGACACATATCCCACCAGGGAGATCGCCAGAGCTCCTGCGGCATCTACGATGAGATCCACCATGGTATCCATCACCGCCGCCCGTCCCGTAAATACGGTACCGTCCTGTGGTCCGAATTTCTGCATGTTGGTGCCCAACAGGCCGTCGGCGGCAAACTCGTAGATCTCCCACACCACGCCCGCCGTCACCGCAAAGCAAAACGCGAACAGCGCCACAAACGCGGGGCTCAAATTGAGGGGGACACGATCGGTCTTGTTCAGCAGATTGATAAGAGAAAACCCCAGCGCACCCAGCACCACACCGCTGAAGGTGTGCAGGATGTTATCCCAGTTGGGAACGAGAAAATAAAAGCTTCTCACTTCGCCCAGATAAATAGAACAGTACAAAAAAACGGCATACAGAATGAACATCTTGGACGGGATGATCAGCCCGATCTTCCGCTCCAACAGGCTGGGGATCCACAACGCGATCACGCCCACGATACACTGCAGCAGCATCAGCACATAATCGCTTTTGATACGCACATACCCTTCGGTGGGTTCCGACGGTGCCAGCGACATGCTGACGATCACCCACACGGTGGAGCCCACCATGGTGAAAAGCACGGTCAGAAACACGAAGGATTCCCAAGCGGACCGCTTCGTCACGTTTTTCACAGCCATCGCCTCCACCCACTAGTATATGCGGGTTGGAATGCGAATTTTCGACTATTTTGTAAATTTTATCCGTTTTTTCTGTTCAAGAGAAAGGTGCCGAAAAACACCGCCGCGCCTACCAGCACGATGGTGGGGCCGGTAGCGACCCCGTTGAGATAGGACAGCGTCAGTCCCAACAGGCCCGAAAACAGGGCGAACACCAACGAAAGAAAAGTATATCCCCGCATGCCGCGGGCCACATTGCGCGCGGCGGCGGCAGGCAAAATGAGCATGGCGTTGATCATGAGCAGGCCCACCCAACGAATGGCCAGCATGACGACGATGGCGACCACTGCCACGAACAGGTCGTCCAGCCACCGCACCGGTAAAGAGCGGCTACGGGCCAGCGACGGGCTGACCGACACAGCGAAAAAGCCGTTAAAGCACAGCAGCCACAGCAGCACCACCGCGATCAGCGTGCCACCCAGCACCCACAGCTGGCTATTTGTGATCGACAAAATATCGCCGATGAGCAAGGCCTGATATCCCGAAAAGCCTGTACGGGACAGCAGCACCAAGCCCAGCGCTACACCACAGGCGGAAAACACACCGATCACCGTGTCGGTAGAGGACAGGCGCAAGCGGCGAATGGCGTTCATCAGCAGCGCAAACACCACCGCAAACAGCAGCATGGCAGGAGTCTGATCGGTCATGCCCAGCAGCACACCCAGTCCCACACCGGTAAGCGCGGAATGACCCAGTGCATCGGAGAAAAAGGACATGCCGCGGTTGACGATCAGCGTTCCCAGCAGGGAAAACAACGGCATGATCAGCAAGACACCCCACAGCGCTCGCTGCATAAAATCGTACGTAAACATTTCACCGAGAGCCTGCAGCATTACACACCCTCCTTTTGTCCGAAGGCGCGGGAAAACGCCTCAGTGGCAAAGACCTGTTCGGGACTGCCGACGGCCTCCACCGTTTTATCCAGCAGCACCACCCGATCGGCGTGTGTCCGCACATACTCTAAGTCGTGAGACACCAGCAGGATCACCATGTCCTCCCGCTGCCGCAGCTCCTCTAATAACCCATAAAATTCCTGCAAGCCCGCCCGATCCACGCCGGATACCGGCTCGTCCAGCAACAGCAGATCGGGACAGGGCAGCGTCGCCGCTGCCAGCAGCACCCGCTGTAATTCACCGCCCGACAGCCGTCCCGCAGGCTGATCCAGCAGCTGATCGGCGTTAAACCGTTCCAGATGTGCCCTCAACCGCTGTACCAATTTGCGGCGACGGGGCAAAAACACCGGATAGGCTGAGGTGAGGGAGACAAGCAGATCGTACACCGTGGCGGGAGAACTCTCGTCAAGACTCAGGGATTGCGGCACATAGCCGATACGCGGGCGCTTATTGCGCACGGGTGCGCCCGCATGACCGGAAAATTCCACTTTTCCACCGTGATGTATCTCGCCCAGCAACGCTTTCAGCAGGGTGCTTTTCCCCGCACCATTGCGCCCGATGATGGCGGTCAATTCACCGCAATGGGCGTGAATGTTGATGTTTTCCAACAGCGTTCGCCCACCGACGGTGACGCCGATATCCGTCATTTTTAAGCAATGCAGTCCGCAGCCGCTCATATCGCCGCCTCCAATCGCTTCAAATTTTCTGTCATGGCGTGCAGCCACCTATCTTTATCCGCCACACCCGCTCGGGGCAGCACCGCCGTATCCAATATCACGGTCACCGCGTGGGTGGCATATTCGTCCAATGAAAACTCCTGTGAGGCATATTGAGAATCGTACAGAAGCAATACTCGTTTTCCCGCCACCGCCTGCGCGGCAGCGGTCAGATCTCCCGCCGAGATACCCTGCTCCTCACCCAGCGGCAGTATTGCTGCAACGGGTATCTCCAGTTCGTCCGCCGCATACGCCGCCGAATCGTGAAACAGCACCGCTCCATCCATTTTCAGTGCGGCACCCACTTGCACAAAACGAGTGTGTACCTGTTCAATTTTCTCCAGATATGCGGCGGCGTTTACGGTATATTGTTCTGCGTGCGCGGGATCCGCCGCACACAAGCCGTCCCTCAGCTTTTCCACCTGCTGAGCATAGCGCGAAGGGCTGACCCAAACGTGCTCGTTGGCTTCAAAGGTATCGTGATGGACATGGTCATGATTGTGGTGACCGTGCGCGTCCAGCACCTCCACGCCCTCGGAAACATGAAGTTGTGTGAGATGCGGCAGAGCAGTAAGCGCCCCCTCCAAAAAGTCATCGGCTCCTACGCCGTTTCGCACCAACACATCGGCGGCGGACAACGCCGCCATCTCGTCGGGGGACAGCTGATAATCGTGGGCACAGCCGGCAGTGGGCTGAATCAGGCAGGTGACCGACACGTTCGGCGCGTCCCCCACTACCTGCAGTGCTGCTGTATACATGGGATAAGTTGCCGCCACCACGGAAAGCCCATCGTTTTTTTGCGCAGGCTCGTAGGTCAGCGCCGTCAACCCCAAAGAGGCCATCGCAATGCCCGCCATCAACAAAACAATCGCTATTACACGCACCTTCATGCCGTTTCACCGCCGTTATTGCAAATCAGTTGCAATAATCGTACGGCAATTACAGGGAAATGTCAAGAAAATTCTTGTCAGGCGCTATAAAATAAGGTATACTGTATAGGAGAATTATTATGGGGAGGGTTGTGCTTGAACTGGACATTGCCCAACGGCACGGTGTTTGCCGGTAACAACGAAGCGAAAGCGCAGCTGTCTGCCCGCCTGTCGGGCGGGGCTTTTCCCCATGCCATTCTGCTGGAGGGACCCGCCGGAAGCGGGCGGCGAACCCTGGCAAGGTTGCTTGCCGCCGCCGCGGTATGCTCCGCCCCCGACCGACCCTGCGGTACTTGTGCCGCTTGCGGCAAGGTGTTTGCGGACACTCACCCCGACGTGTCGGTGCTGGGCGGCGAGGGTGGCGCCCGTTCGTTCCATTTGGATGTGGTACGGCAGTTGCGAGAGGACGCCTACATCCTCCCCAACGAGGCGCCCCGTCGGGTCTTTATCCTATGCGATGTGCAGGATATGACCGAGCAGGCACAAAACGCACTTCTTAAAATATTGGAAGAGCCGCCCGCCCATGTGCTGTTCATTCTCACCTGTGAGCAACGGGCACAGGTATTGGAAACCGTACTGTCCCGTGTCTTTCCCGTCACGCTCGGCGGCGTTTCCGCCGAGGAGGCCGTGGCCGTACTGCGGCGGCAACTGCCGGACAAGACTGACGAGGAACTGCAACAGGCGGTATCGCTGTGGGGCGGCGTCATCGGACAGGCTCTGCGCAGTCTGCAGGACGGCTCGTACCAAGAGATCTTGGGGTGGCTGCCGACCATTTCCCGCGGCATCGTCGCCGTGTCGGAGCTGGAACTGCTCAAAGCCACCGCTCCGCTGGAAAAGCACAAAGAGGCAGTCCCCGCCGTGCTGGGGGGGCTGCAATTGGTTTTGCGGGACGCACTGGTATGCCGTAGCGGGCATAAGGCGTTTCTGGGAACCGACAGCGAGGCTTCCGAGGTTCTCTCCCGTCAACTGACACAACCGCAGCTGCTGGAACTGCTGGCGGTGGTAGAGGAACTGCGGGTCGCCCGCCTGTTCAACATGAACCACACATTGTTTTTAACATTGCTTTGCTCCCGTCTGCGGCGGGCGGCAGGACGATAGAAAGGTAAGTGACAGTTATGGCAACCATCATCGGTATTCGCTTCCGAAATACCAGTAAGGTATATTATTTTGACGCCGCGGGCTTTACCTTCCGCAAGGGCGATCACGCCATCGTGGAGACCTCGCGGGGGTTGGAATGCGGCGAAGTGACCATGGCAAACCGCACCATGGGCGAGGAGGAGATCACCAAGCCGCTTAAGGCGGTGGTGCGCCCCGCCACGGAAAAGGATCTGCGGCAGGTGGAGGAAAACGCTGAGCGCGAGAAAAAAGCCATGGAGGTATGCACGCAAAAGATCGCGGCACACAAACTGGATATGAAGCTCATCAGCGCGGAATACGCTTTCGACGGGTCGAAGATCCTGTTTTATTTCACCTCCGACGGACGGGTGGATTTCCGCAATCTGGTAAAGGACCTGGCAGGCGTGTTCCACACCCGTATTGAGCTGCGGCAGATCGGCGTGCGAGACGAGGCTAAAATGCTGGGTGGACTGGGCATCTGCGGTCAGCCGCTGTGCTGCTCCCGCTTTCTCAGCGATTTTCAGCCGGTGTCCATCAAAATGGCAAAGGAGCAGGGCTTGTCCCTCAACCCCACCAAAATATCGGGTTCCTGCGGGCGACTCATGTGTTGCCTGAAATACGAGCAGGACGCCTACTCCGCGCTGCTGAAGATCACACCCCGTCAAGGCGCGTTGGTGAACACCCCCGAGGGTCGCGGTACGGTGGTGGATGTGAGTCTTCTCACCGGTGCGCTGAAGGTACGGCTGGACAAATCCCCCGATTCGCCCCCTGTTTCCATGACCCGAGACGATGTTAAAGTCATCAAAGACGGGCGAGGTAAGGTGGAAAAAGAACCGTCCGAAGCCTTAGCCGAGTTGGAGGATTAAGCGGTGGAGCTTTATATTTTGATCGGCCTTTGTACCGTGATGGTGGTATTGCTGTTGGTACTGCTGCTCCGCAGACCGCAGGACAATGCCCGCGATCAGTTGGCAGACAGCGAGCGCCGTCTGCGGGAGGAAATGCGCAGCACCCGCCAAGAACTGGCGGAGTCGCTGAAAGAAATGAACCGCATCATCACCGAGGGGCAAAAGGAATCGCTCAAGACCTCCGGTGAAAACCAAGAAAAACTCAACGCCGCCCTGACGACAGCGGTGCGGGGATTGCAGGAAAGCAACGAGAAAAAGCTGGATCAGATGCGGGAGACCGTGGACGAAAAGCTGCAAAGCACCCTCGCCAAGCGGCTGGATTCCAGTTTCCAGACGGTGGGCGAGCAGCTGCAAAACGTGTATAAATCTTTGGGTGAGATGAAAGAACTGGCCGGCGGGGTCAGCGAGCTGCAACGGGTACTCACCAACGTAAAAGCCCGCGGCACCTGGGCAGAGGTACAGCTGGGAAATATCCTGGAACAGACCCTCACTCAGGAGCAGTACGCCCGCAACGTCTCCATCAAAAACAACGGCGAGCTGGTGGAATTTGCCATCCGCATCCCCTCGCGGGAGGACGACGGCTCCTATGTGTGGCTGCCCATCGACTCCAAATTCCCGCAGGAGGATTATGTGCGCCTGTGTGACGCCGCCGAAAAAGCGGACAAAGACGGCGTAGAAGCCGCCTCCAAGGCACTGGAACGGGTGCTGAAAAACGAGGCCAAAACCATTGCCGACCTGTATGTGGACGTGCCCAAGACTACCGATTTTGCTATCATGTTTCTGCCCACCGAGGGGCTGTACGCCGAGGTGCTGCGTCGTCCCGGCCTGATGGAGGAGCTGCAAAACCGCTATCGCGTCATGGTGTGCGGTCCCACCACCATCACCGCCTTTCTCAACACCCTGCGCATGGGCTTCCGCACCCTTGCCATCGACAAGCGTGCCGCCGAAGTGTGGAAAGTGTTGGGTGCTGCGAAAACCCAGTACGAAAAATTTGAGGGCTTGCTGGCAAAGGCCAAAAAGAAGATCGATGAGGCGGGCAACGCCTTGGACGATGCTCAGCATCGCAACAGTATGATCCAAAAGAAACTCCGCAAGGTGGAAGAGGTGGAAAGCGGCGAAGCCGAACACCTGCTGGCCATGGCGGGGATCGATCCCGACGAGGACGAGGGCTGATGCCCTCGTTTTTTATTTGAAAAATACCGAACAAATTTTCGTTTTTCTCTTGACAATCCCTTTTTCGGTTGCTATAATGGGCACAAAGAAACAAATGTTCGGCATTTTTCGAACGGTGTCACGAGGAGAATTTACATGGTATTGAGTATTCTTGCGGCGGCGGTGTTAGCCGCCACCGGATGTTATATGATCATCAACGGGCGGTATGCGGCTACCCGTCGTATGTCGTGGATTCCGTTGGCTATGGCTGCCATGGAGCTGGCCATGTGCGGCGCACTGGATCTGACCGCCTATCCCCTGCTAACCGCCATTCTCATGCTGTGCCGCGTAACGGTGCTGTTTTGTTGCCATCGCGTGCTTAAGCGGGACGCCGCCATGGAGCGCAACCGCCGCCGTCGCCGTGCGGTGTGGCGCCATATCGCCGCCACAGCACCGGAGGCCTGCATCGTCACGGGTACTGCTACCCGCGTTGCCTCGCGTCATATTGCTTAAATTGCGCATCGCACCCGCCGAAAGGCGGGTTTTTTGCTGTCTTGACGGTTTTTATAAAATGGTGTAGTATAATAGTATATGGTCTTAGAGGAGGTGACAGCATGGCGAACATTTTCGGTTTGGGTATTGCCGATCTATCGGTGGAAATGCACAGCCGTTCTCCCTTTGTGGAACATTTTTGCCACGATTATCTCATTGACCTTCCTTCACACGGGGTGGATATGATCGCTGTCACCACCGAGGAGCAGGTAGACGAGGAACTCCGTGCTGTAGAGGGAACCTCCCGCGAAAACGCCGAGTCCCTGTGCCTGTACCGCGCCATCGCTGAGCAGCTCCCCCGCTTTGACGCCGCCGTGTTTCACGGGGCCGCCATTTCCTACGGAGATCGCGCCTTTTTATTCACCGCCCCCAGCGGCACGGGAAAATCTACCCACATTAAGCTGTGGCGCAAGTATTTGGGCGACGCAGTGGATATCGTCAACGGCGACAAGCCCGTGCTGCGCCTTACGGAGACGGGCGTCAATGTATGCTCTACCCCCTGGGCGGGCAAGGAACGGTGGCATAAAAACCGTATTGTACCGTTGGGCGCCCTGTGTCTGCTAAAGAGGGGCACCGTCAATCGCATCCGCCGTGCAGACCCCACCGAGCACGTGGAAGAACTGCTCAATCAGATCTATCTTCCCAAAAACGCCGAGGCGCTGGGTACCACACTGGAGCTGCTGGATCAGTTGTGCCGCCGCGTGCCCCTGTTCGTGCTGGAATGCGACATTTCCGAGGAGGCGGTGCGTACCGCCTTCACCGCCATGACCCAGGAACCCTATCCCAATCAAACGGAGGGAAACTGACATGAAGATCAAAGAAGGCTTTGTCCTGCGCCGCGTTATGGGAAAAGCGGTCGTCATTGCCGCCGGTAACGCCGGCGAAACCTTTCACGGCATGATCAAACTGAACGATACCGCCGCCGATGTCTGGCAATGGTTGTCCGAGGGGTGCGATATTGCTCAAATCGTGCAGAAGATCACGGAAAAGTACGACGTGTCCGCGGAAAAGGCCACCGCCGATGTTCACACTTTGTTGGACAAGCTGCGTGCGGAGGGCATTGTGGAGTGATGAGTGCCGAAGCCACCATTGAACAGATACTGAAACAGGAGGGCGTGTTTGTCAGCACCACCTCCGGAGTCAGTATGGAGCCGCTGTTCCGCCATCGGCGGGATACCATTATCATTCGCCCCGTCACCGGTCGGTTGAAAAAATACGATGTTCCCCTGTACCGTCGAGGCAAGGATTATGTTCTTCACCGCATTATCAAGGTGCTGCCCGACTCCTATGTCATTCTCGGTGACAATTGTGTCGCCAAGGAACACGGCATTACCGATGACCAGATCGTAGGCGTGCTGACCGAGTTTTATCGAAAAGACAAGCACGTGACCGTAAATAATTTTTGGTACCGCTTATACGCCCGTCTGTGGTGCGCCAGTTATCCTCTGCGCATGACCTATCGGCGGGTGCGGGGCTTTGCCGGCCGTGTGTACCGCAAAATTTTTCCAAAACAATAAAAATCGCTTTCCTCACCGTTTCGGAGCACCTCCGAAACGGTTTTTCTTTTTTGCCGTTATATTTTCCGCTTTCCTTCAAACAATAGAGTGAGGCTGAATGAGAAAGGGAGCGCGGCATGAAAAAATATGTATTGTTGCTGTTGGGCACCGTATCGGCGATCGCCCTGCTGTTGGGCGTGCGGGCGTGGACTACCGAAACGCCCGTCACGGTAAAGCTGACCACCGTGGAATATCAAACCTTTCGACAAACGGTGGAATGTACGGGCAAGGTAGAACTGTCGGGCAGTGAAGAGGTGTTTGTAGAACTGCCCTGCATCGCGGGAGATGTGTATGTGACTGCAGGACAGACCGTGAAAAAAGGCGATCCGCTGTTTTCAATTGATGTGGACGCCACCCAGGCAGTACTCTCCCAGTGGGGAACCGCCCTGCCGGACACAGCGTTTGACCCCGATGAATCGGTGACCGCACCGGTTTCGGGAGTGGTAACGGAAATTAGTGTAAAAAAAGGACAAACCATGGACAGTTCTGCTCCCTGTGCCGTCATTGCGCCGGGAGAAAATCTGCAGATCGCCGCCACCATCCGTGAAAAATATCTGCAGCAGGTGGCGGTGGGGCAAAAAGCCGAGATTACCGGTGTGGGTTTTGCCCGCGAGGTGTATCACGGCACGGTGACCTACATCGCCTCCACCGCTCATCAGCAGTACGGGGGCACCTCCGGCGAAACGGTGGTGGCGGCCGTGGTCTCTCTCGACCCCGACCAAGCCGACAGCTCCTTGCGGGTGGGACTCAATGCCAAGGCTTCCATCGTGGTGAACACGATGGAAAACGCCTTGCTTGTCCCCTACAACTGCATTGCACAAGATGAGGGGGGAACGGAATATGTCTACCTTTACGGTGACGACGGTATCGCCCGCCGCCACACCATTACGGTCCATCAGGATTCCGCGGACGGTGCGCTGGTGGTGTCCGGGATATCGGCAGGAGATCGGCTGGTGCAAGACCCCGACTTATTGGAGGGGGACCGCGTATTATGCGAAGAAGGGTGAGTCATGACGGAACTGATCGCGGGTGCGTTTAAAAATCTGTTTCGTAAGCGCAGCCGCACCTGGCTGACGGTATGCGGCATCGCCGTGGGCGTGATGATGGTTTCGGTGGTGTCGGTGTTGGCGGGTGCGGGACGGGATATGGTGGACAGCGAACTGGAAAGCATGGGTATTGACGGTCTGTCGGTCACCACCCAGGAGGGAACGGATATCCTTGACGAAGAGGTTTTGGAAGAGATCCGTTCCCTGCGTTGCGTGTCCTCTGCCATGCCGCTGATGCTCCAGTACGGCGATGTGTGGTTGGCATCCCGCCCGTTCAGTTCTGTGCTGTGCGGCATCGACGCGGGGGCGGGACAGGTCATCTCGCTGAAGCTGCTGCACGGACGAATGATCTCGCCCGGCGATGTGGCGGCCGCCGCCGGCGTCTGCGTGGTGGACGAAGCGGTGGCACAGGACGCCTACGGGCGCAGTAACATCGTGGGAAAAACCGTGGAACTGCGAGTGGGCGATGTGACGGAGCAGTTGACGGTGGTAGGCGTGACCGAAACGGGAAGCAGCCTGCTGCAAAATTTCACTTCTTTTATCCCCGGAATGGTGTACATCCCCTACACCACCCAACAGAACATCACGGGACAGGACACCTTTGATCAGATCGCCGTGCGCACCGGTGACGGCGAATCCACCGCACTGGCGCAGCGCCGTATCCAGCAGACACTCACACGCCTGTTTGACGGCAACGCCGTATTTCGCACCGACGATCTCGCCACTCAAAAAGGGCGGCTGGAACGGGTCGTAGACGCGGTAGCATGGGTGCTCACCGCCCTCAGCGGTATTTCCCTGCTGGTGTCGGGGATCAGCATCATGACCATCATGCTGTCCTCGGTCAGCGAGCGCACCCGTGAGATCGGCATCAAAAAAGCCATCGGTGCCACCCGTGGTCGCATTTTGGCGGAATTTTTGGTAGAAGCGGTCACCCTGTCGGTGTGCGGCGGTATCATAGGTCTGCTGCCCGCCGTCATTCTCTCGGTACTGCTGTACGCCACCGGCACCGCCGTCGGCATATCGGCCGCTACTTTCGGTTGGCTACTGCTGTTTTCCATGGCGGTAGGCTGTGTCTTCGGCGTATACCCCGCTTACAAGGCCTCTCGTCTGCGCCCTGTGGAGGCACTTCGCAGCGAATAAGGGGTTTTCAAACCGCCCGTTTTATGGTATACTGGTACGGTAAACTTTGGTTGAAATGAGGAATGGTCCTATGTTGCCCCAAAACCGTGAACTCTGCCGCGGCGTGTACGGCATAACCCTTGCCGACGGACGGTTTAAGACCGCTCGGTTGACGGCGGCGTTATTCTTGCCGTTACAGGCAGACACCGCTGAAGAATATGCGCTGTTGCCCCGCCTGCTTATCCGCGGCTGTGAGCGATATCCCGATTTTACCGCCCTGCACCGTCGATTGAATCAATTGTATGGTGCGGAGATCACGGGCGACGTAGCGCGGATAGGCGAAACACAGGCCCTCGTTCTCACCGCGGAATGTACCGCCGACCGCTTTGCCCTGTCGGGTGAAGCCTTGACCGCCGCCTGTGCCGAGCTGCTGTGCGATATGCTGTTCCGTCCCGTGCTGGATAACGGCTTGTTCCGTTTGGCGGACGTGGAGACCGAGCGCCGTTGTTTAGCCGAAGAGGTACGGGCACAGATCAACGAAAAACAATGGTACGCCCGCCGTCGTGCGGAGCAACTTCTATGCCCCCACGAGGCATACGGCATCGGTCGCTACGGCATCGCCGAGCGCATCGAGACCTTGACGCCCGAAGCCATGACGGCTGCTTGGCGGCGCGCTTTACAGCAAGCGTCGGTTCAACTGCTGATACAGGACGAGGCGGCTTTGCCTCAAGTCGAAGCCGCTTTTCGAAACGGATTTTCTGCGGTGGAGGGGCGCACACCTGTCCCCTGCGCCACGGATACTTCGGTGCGCCTACCACAGCTGCGCCGTGAAACCGAGCGCATGGACGTGGGACAGTGCAAGCTGGTCATGGGCTTTCGCACCGCCTGCGCAGAGCCGGATGAGCAGGTCGCCGCGACCCGTCTGATGTGTGCGCTGCTTGGCGGCACTGCCACTTCTCTGCTCATGCGCAACGTGCGGGAAAAATTAAGCCTGTGCTATTACTGCTCTGCTCAATACGATCGCCTGAAAGGGCTGATGTTTGTGCAAAGCGGCGTGGACGAGAAAAACGCCGCTCGCACCGAAACCGAGATATTGCGTCAGATCGAGACCATCCGCGCAGGCTACTTTACCGACAGTGAACTGGAAGACGCCCGCCGTTGCATGGTGCAAGCGTTTGAAGCGGTGAACGATTCTCAGCCCTCCGTGGGCGCGTGGTATGTGAGCCAAGGGTTGGCCTCCGCACCCAAAACGCCCGGACAGACCAAGCAAGAGATCGCTGCCGTCACGCGGGAGCAGGTGATCGCCGCAGCACAACGTATCACACCGGAATGTGTGTATTTACTGGCACCAAAGGAGGGGTCGAGCCATGAGTGAATGGAAAGAACTGGTGTGCACCCGTTCGGGTGAACGCTGTTATTATCAGCGGCACGCCTCCGGTCTGCCCGTATATGTGTGGCCCAAAGAGAACTACTCCACCACCTATGCGGTGTTTGCCACCCGCTACGGCGCCATCGACACGGCGTTTGTGGAGTCAAACGCCACCGAGCCCACCGTGTTGCCGGCAGGCATCGCCCATTATCTGGAACATAAGCTGTTCGAGAACGAGGACTGTGATGCCTTTGAGCGTTACGCCGCCACCGGCGCCAACGCCAACGCCTATACCTCCTACGATCACACGGCGTATCTGTTTTCCTGCACCCAAAATCCCTACGATTCGTTGGAAATTTTGCTGGATTTCGTGCAAAGTCCTTATTTTACGGAACAAACGGTGGAAAAAGAGCGGGGTATTATCGGTCAGGAGATCCGTATGTGCGAGGATTCTCCCTCCCGCCGCGTATTCTGCAACCTGATGACCGCTCTGTACCATAACCACCCCGTGCGCATTGATATCGCGGGCACGGTAGAGTCTATTGCCGAGATTACTCCCGAACTGCTGTACGGCTGTTATCGGAATTTTTACAACCTGCACAACATGGTACTGGTGGTGGCGGGTAACATTACCTGTGACGAGGTGCAGGCCGTCGCCGACCGCCTGTTGAAGCCCGCACCCGAAGGCGTGCCCCAGCGTGCCCCCGTAGCCGAACCCCTCACCGCCGCACAGCCTCGCATCGAGGTACACATGCCGGTGGCGGTACCGCTGTTTTATCTGGGATACAAAGTGCCGTTTGACACGCGGTCCGGCCTGCACGACGAATCTGCCAAACAGATCGCCGCAGCACAGGTGTTGGAGGAGCTCATCGGCGGCAAAGCCAACCCCCTGTATGCCTCCCTCATGGAGCAGGGGCTGATCAATCCCTCTTTTGAGGTCAGTTATTTCAGCGGTCCCGGCTACGGCGTGTGGCTTATGGGCGGCGAGTCCGTGGATCCCGACGAGGTGTGTGCCGCGTTCAAGCAGGAGATCGCCCGTTTGAAAGAGCAGGGCATCCCTCCCGAGGAGTTCGAGACCGCCCGTAACGCGGTGTACGGGCGCATGATCTCCCAAACCGACAATGTGGAAAGCTGCGGCGATCTGCTGATTGAAGCCCATCTTTGCGGTCGCAGTCCCTTTTCGGTACTTGACGAGGTAGCCTCTCTTGATATACAATCGGTGTATGACCGTTTGTTGACGGACTTTGACGAGCAAGCCTGTGCGCTGTCACTGGTTTTGCCCATAACAAGTGAGGTGTAAGCATGAATTCGTATGTTTCGTTCCCCGAACTGGGCTGGACACTTCCCATTTCACCGGAGATTGTGTCCTTTGAACTGTTTGGACTGGATATCACCATTCGGTGGTATGGTTTACTCATTGCCATCGGCTTTGTTCTGGCGGTGGTGTATGCGTTCCGCCGCGTAAACGATTTCGGTCTGAAGACCGACCCCATGATCGACGTGGTGTTAGTGTGCACCGTGATGGCGTTTATCGGCGCACGGCTGTACTATGTGCTGTTTTCTGAGGATCGTAATGACTATTTCAGCAATCCCATCACGATCTTACAGGTGTGGAACGGCGGTCTCGCCATTTACGGCGGTGTTATCGGCGCCTTTACCACCGCGTTGTGGATGTGCCCCCTGCGCAAGGTGGACACCTTGCGCATGTTCGACATTGCCGCGCCCGGATTTCTCATCGGTCAGGCAGTCGGTCGCTGGGGCAACTTCTTCAACCAGGAAGCCTTCGGCGGCAACACCACCTTGCCCTGGGGCATGACGGGCAGTTGGATCTCCGACACCTCTAACAGGCTGTCGGGCTACGACCACGACCTGCCCGTGCATCCGACTTTCCTGTATGAATCGTTGTGGTGCTTGTTGGGGCTGCTGGTGTTACATATCGTGTCCAAAAAGGCTTATAAATTCAAGGGTCAGCTGTTCTCCCTGTACATCATGTGGTACGGTACCGGTCGTTTCTTTATTGAAATGTTGCGTACCGACAGCCTGTATCTGGGCAGTATGCGGGTCTCCTGCTTAGTCGCGGCATTGTCCGTGCTGGGTGGATTGGTGCTGTTTCTGCTGTTCCGTTCCCGCTCGCGGGAAACGCCCGCAGACCTGTTCGCTGCCGAGCCGGTTCCCGCCGAAGGTGTGGAACCTACCGACGAGGCAGCCACCGAAGACGAAATCACCGAAGACCCTGTGGAAGAAACCGAGGAGGAACCCCATGGCACAGAAAATTGACGGAAAAGCCATTGCCGCCGCCGTGCGTGCAGAACTGAAAGAGCAGGTAGCAGCTATGACAGCGGCGGGTAACACCCCCGGCTTGGCGGTGATCTTAGTGGGTGACGATCCTGCCTCCCGCGTATACGTCAGCAACAAAGAAAAAGCCTGTGCCGATGTGGGCATCCGTTCGGAGGAATTTACCCTCCCCGCCGACACCACGCAGGAGCAGCTGTTGGAACTGGTTCATACCCTGAACGCCCGCGAGGACATTCACGGCATCCTGTGTCAGCTCCCCCTCCCGAAGCATTTGGACGACAAGGCGGTCATCGCCGCCATTGCTCCCGAAAAGGATGTGGATGCGTTCCACGCCGCCAACGTGGGGCACATCATGATCGGCGATTACACCTTCCTGCCCTGCACCCCTGCCGGTGTGATGGAGCTGCTCCACCGCAGCAACATCGACGTGGCAGGCAAGCATTGCGTCGTCATCGGTCGCAGCAACATTGTGGGTAAGCCCATGGCCATGCTGCTGTTGCATGAAAATGCTACCGTCACCATCTGCCACTCTCGCACACAAAATCTCAAAGAGGTCTGCCGCGGTGCGGATGTGCTGGTGGCCGCGGTGGGACGCGCCAAATTTGTGACCCCCGACATGGTGAAGCCCGGCGCCGCCGTGATCGATGTGGGTATCAACCGTGACGAAAACGGCAAACTCTGCGGCGACGTAGATCCCGCGGTGGACGAGGTGGCCGGTTGGCTGACTCCCGTACCGGGTGGTGTAGGCCCCATGACCATTGCCATGCTGCTGAAAAACACCGTCACCGCCGCACAGAAATAACCACAACAAAAAGCAGGCGTTTCCGATTTGGAAACGCCTGCTTTTTTATACTTCTTATTGAATAAGGCTCTTGCCGTCCATGTCCGCGGGCTGATCGATGCCCAAGATCTGCAGCATGGTGGGAGCAATGTCGCACAAGCGACCGCCCTCGCGCAGCGTACAATCGTGACCGACCACGCAGAACGGTACGGGATTGGTGGTGTGGGCCGTAAAAGGAGACCCATCCTCCTCCGTCATCTTATCCGCGTTGCCGTGGTCAGCGGTAATGAGAGCCGTACCGCCCATTTCCAGCACCGCCTCCACCGTCTTACCCACACAGGTATCCACGGCTTCCACCGCCGCCTGTGCCGCCGCGAACACGCCGGTGTGACCCACCATGTCGCAGTTGGCGTAATTCAGGATGATCACATCGTACTTACCCGAACGGATGCGCTCGCACACGGCGTCGCACACGGGATAGGCACTCATTTCAGGCTGGAGATCGTAGGTCGCCACCTTGGGAGAATTGATCAGCACCCGATCCTCACCGGGGAACTCCCGCTCCACGCCGCCGTTAAAGAAGAACGTTACGTGAGCGTATTTCTCCGTTTCGGCGATGCGCAGCTGGGTCATATCGCGGCTGCCCAAGATCTCGCCCAAGGTGTTGTTCAGCGACTGGGGCTTAAACGCCACCTGCACGTTAGGCATGGTCGCGTCGTACTGGGTCATGCACACGTAGGTCAAGGGGAAGAACCCGTTTTTGCGCTCGAAACCGACAAAATCCGGATCCACAAAGGTGCGGGTGATCTCACGGGCACGGTCGGGACGGAAGTTAAAGAATACCACGCTGTCCCCCGCCTTGATCTTGCCGTTTGCATCGCATACCGCAGGCACCACGAACTCGTCGGTAACGCCATCCTCATAGGACTGCGCCATCAACGCCACGGGATCGCTGTTCTGCACGCCCTCACCGTACACCATGGCGGCATAGGCTTTCTCCACGCGCTCCCAGCGGTTGTCACGGTCCATGGCATAGTAGCGGCCCATGACCGTAGCAATACTGCCGCAGCCGGTCTGGGCCAGCTTTGTTTGCAGTTTTTCCACAAATTCTTTACCGGATGTGGGAGGAACGTCGCGGCCGTCCATCAAACAGTGAACAAACACATTGGTCACACCCGCGGCTTTGGCCATGTCGATGAGGCCAAACAGATGGGTCAGATGGCTGTGCACGCCACCGTCGGACAGCAGACCGATCAGGTGCAGTGCTTTATTGCCCTTGGCGTTATCCATCGCCGCACACAGCGCTTCATTCTTCTGAAAATCACCGTCCTGAATGGACTTGGTGATGCGGGTCAGCTCCTGATATACCACGCGGCCGGCACCGATGTTGGTGTGACCCACTTCGCTGTTACCCATCTGACCGTCGGGCAGACCCACGTCCATACCGGACGCACCGATGGCGGTGCAGGGATACTTCTCAAACAGGCGGGTCAGGTTAGGGGTGGCGGCGGAATAGATGGCGTTACCCTCGGTTTCGGGATTGATGCCGAAGCCGTCCATAATGATCAGGACTACAGGCTTTTTCATAGTCGAATACTCCTTTTCAGCAAACGGGCGCAGGGCGGCTGCCCTGCGCTCGTCGGTATAGCGTTCTTATTTCGCAGCAGCAACGATGGTGGCGAAATCCTGAGGCTTCAGGGAGGCACCGCCGATCAGACCGCCGTCCACATCGGACTGTGCCAGCAGTTCGGCTGCGTTGGCAGCGTTCATGGAGCCGCCGTACTGGATGGTGACAGCCGCCGCGGCATCCCCGTCGTACAGACCGGCAACGGTCTCACGAATGAGCGCGCATACCTCGTTGGCCTGCTCAGCGGTGGCGGTACGACCGGTACCGATGGCCCACACGGGCTCATACGCGATGATGACGCGGGCCAATTCTTCCTTGGACACGCCGCCCAGCGCGATCTTGGTCTGCATGGCGCACACCTCGCCGGTGACACCCTGCTCACGCTGCTCCAGATATTCGCCCACGCACAGGATCACGGTCAGACCCGCATCCAGCGCCGCGCGCATACGCTTCTGCACGGTCACATCGGTGTCGCCGAAATAGGTGCGGCGCTCGCTGTGGCCCAGAATGACATATCCCACGCCCATAGCCTTGAGCATTTCAGCGGAGATCTCGCCGGTGTAAGCACCGGATTTCTCCCAGTGGCAGTTCTGCGCCGCCACGCCGATGTTGGAACCCTTCACAGCCTCCAGCGCCGCACACAGATCCACAAACGGAACACCCACCACCACGTCGCAGGTCGCGTCCTTGACCAGAGGCTTGATGGCCTCGATCAGTTCGGTCGCCTCAGCGGGGGTCTTGTTCATTTTCCAGTTGCCAGCAATGACATACTTACCCATGATAGTGTATCTCCTTATTCTTATTTATCGCTCATTGCCACGATACCGGGCAGCTCTTTACCCTCCAGGAATTCCAGAGAAGCGCCGCCGCCGGTGGAATTGTGGCTCATCTTGTCACCGAAGCCCAGGGTGTTGACAGCCGCCGCAGAGTCGCCGCCGCCGATGATGGTGGTAGCATCGGTCTCTGCCAGTGCCTTGGCAACCGCGATAGTGCCTTCCGCCAGCGTGGGATTCTCGAACACGCCCATGGGCCCGTTCCATACCACGGTCTTGGCATTCTTGACTTCGTTTGCGAACAGTTCAGCCGTAGCCGGACCGATATCCAGGCTCATCATGTCCGCGGGAATGGCGTCTGCCGCTACCACGGTCACGTCGATGGGCGCATCAATGGGATCGGGGAAATTCTTGGCGATCTTGCAGTCCACGGGGAGCAGCAACTTCACGCCCTTAGCCTCGGCACGAGCCAGCATCTCACGGCAGTAGTCGATCTTTTCGCTGTCCAGCAGGGAGGTACCCACACCGTAGCCCTTAGCGGCCAGGAAGGTGTACGCCATGCCGCCGCCGATGATGAGGGTGTCGGCCTTGTTCAGCAGATTTTCGATGACGTTCAGCTTGTCCGCCACTTTCGCGCCGCCCAGAATGGTGACGAAGGGACGAACCGGATCTTCCACGGCGTTGCCGAGGAATTTGATTTCTTTTGCCATCAGGTAGCCGTTGGCGGATTCCTCCACGAAAGAAGCCACGCCCACGGTGGAGCAGTGGGCACGGTGAGCCGCACCGAACGCATCGTTGACGAACAGGTCACACAGAGAAGCCAGATCACGGGAGAACGCCTCGCCGTTCTTGGTCTCTTCGGCGCGATAGCGGGTGTTCTGCAGCAGTACCACGTCGCCGTCCTTCATAGCGGCAACCGCGGCACGGGCGTTGTCGCCCACGACGGTGTCGTCTGCAGCGAACACAACCTCTTTACCCAGCTTCTCGGTCAGGCGCACCGCCACGGGAGCCAACGAAAACTCGGGCTTCGGCTCGCCCTTCGGCTTACCCAGGTGAGAGCAGAGGATAACCTTTGCTCCGTTGTCGATCAAATATTGAATGGTGGGAAGAGCCGCCACGATGCGGTTCTCATCGGTGATGACGCCGTTTTTCAGCGGCACGTTGAAGTCGCAGCGAACGAGCACGCGCTTGCCGGCAACTTTCAGGTCTTCCACGGTTTTCTTGTTCAGGATATTCACGAAAAACACCTTTCCTTTCTGACTGTTAAAAATTTAACAACAGTTAAATCATACACGGTTATTGTATCCTTTTTCTCCCATATTTGCAAGAGGGTAGCGCAATTTTATGTAGTTTTTTAAAATTCCAGCTCCACACTCAGGGGATAATGGTCGGAAAGATAAATTCCATTGACCTCGTCCTCCCACCGCGTGACAGTATATGCCTTTTGCGCCGTGGCTGTATCGGCAAAAACATAGTCGATCTTACACGCGTCCTGCCGTGTTCCGAAAGCATGGAAGGTATGCGTAACACTTTCGGTCAGCTCGCATAAGCGGGGGTGTGTACTGCTGTGGCAAAGGGCGATCGTCTCGCTGTCCGGCTCGGAATTAAAATCGCCGAGAATAAAGAACGGCGTCTTTTCATGGAAAAGTTTTTCATCCAGATGAGCAAGGATCAGCCTCATTTGTTTAACAGCGATCTCTTGACTTATGTAATCCAAATGCACGTTTACCACGCGCAACACGCGGTGAGTTTGTTTTTCCTGCAATAGTGCCGATTGGCACACGCGAGCGCAAGGACTTTGCCCTTCCAAAACCGATCCGGCCACCTGCGGCGTGTCGGACAACCAAAAGGTATCCAGACTAAAAAGATTAAATTTTGCTCGTTTATAAGCAATAACCAACCCCTCACCGATGTACTCGGCATCCCGATGGGCATACACAAAATTATATTGAGGCAAATGCTGCTCTAAAAAATCCGCGCTTTTATCCACCACTTCTTGAAAAGCGATCACATCCGGCTGTTCGGTGCTGATTTTTTCCAAAATCAGCCCACCGCGATGAATAAAGCTGTTTTTGCCGTCTCCATCCCACAAAAAGCGCAAATTAAAGGTCACGATCTGAAAATGAGACATACTCTTATCCTCCCTAAAACCTTTTCCTCATTATAGAATCAAAAATGGCAACTACTTCATGTTATCGTTCGGGGTACGACATCCCCTTGGGTAGCCCCAAAATGTAATCGGCAGAGACATTGTAGAACTGACAAAGCTTTATCAACTGATCCAGCGGCAATTTTCTTTTCCCGTTTTCATATTCACTGTAATATTGCTGCGTCGTTCCCAACACTTTTGCTATATCTGTCTGGTTTAGTTTGGGCTCTGCATCCTCACGGAGATTTCGTATTCTTTCAAAATATTGCACCCATATCCTCTCCTATTTCAATATGGGTAGATTTTATCATACATCAGTTTTTGTGTATTGATTTTACATGATAAGTGATGTATACTACAGCCGATGTACATTGCTTGTGATGTAACATTTTTGTTTATGAGGTGCTCTATGAAAGAAAACGACTTTCTTATTTTTTGCAAAAATGTAAAATGGCTAAAAGAACAGCATCATCTCAGCGTGCGACAGCTGTCCGAAATTTTGGAAATCGGCGAGTATTCCGTGCGCAAGCTGTTGGGTGAAACTTTCCCGCCGCGGCTGGGGATCAACGCGGTATTTTGTGCCGCAGAGTATTTCGGTTATCCGCCCTATCGGCTGTTCACGCACCTGTATGAATGACGTACAACTCGCACTCAAACAAAAAGGACCGCTCATGAGGGCGGTCCTTTTCAATCTTTATACATTACTGTTCCGGATAGGGCATCGCTTTCGGCAAGCCGAGAATATAATCCGCAGAAACCTCCAGGTATTCACAGATCTTCGGCAAGTAGGTTACCGGCATCACATTGATCCCCTTTTCATAGCGGGCGTATTGCTGTTGTTTGATTCCTAAATAACCGGCAATTTCCTTTTGCGTTATGTTTTTGCAATCGCGGATCCAGGCAATTTTTTCATTATAATACATCCCGTTCACCTCAAGCCTTTTTTACCATAGCTAACAACAAATGTGTTGACAGGTGAACATATGTGTTGTAAAATTTAAACAAACAGGCTTCACATTTTCACCAGTCGAGGTAGTTGTATGGAAACCAGTATTCGCAATTTTTGTGAAAATATCCGGCAAAGAAAAGAGGAATATCGCCTGAGCGATCGCCAGCTGGCCATGCTGCTGGGCATCAGTATCTTTTCTGTTCGCAAATTACTGCAAGGAGAGGTTCCTCGCCAACTGGGAGCAGACACAGTGGTTCGGGCGGCCGTGTTTTTCGATTGTCCGCTGTCAGATCTGTTTACCCCTCCTCATAAATAATTTCTCACAACAACAAAGGCCGCCCATGAGGGCGGCCTTTCTTATAACACTTTGGACAAGAAATCCTTTAAACGGGGGTGCTTGGGGTTGCTGAAAAATTCATTGGGAGCGGCCTGCTCCAAGATCACGCCGTCGTCAATGAACACCACCTCGGTACCCACTTCACGGGCAAAGCCCATTTCGTGGGTCACCACCACCATGGTCATACCGTCATGGGCCAGTTCTTTCATAACCTCCAGCACCTCACCCACCATTTCGGGGTCGAGAGCGCTGGTAGGCTCGTCAAACAGCATGACTTCGGGGTCCATGCACAGCGCCCGCACGATGGCGATACGCTGTTTCTGTCCGCCAGACAGTTGGGACGGGTAGGCGTTCGCACGGTCTGCCAGCCCTACACGAGTGAGCAGCTCCATGGCCTTCGCCTCTGCTTCTGCCTTACTTTTTCCCAGCAGTTTCATGGGCGCGATGGTCATGTTTTTGAGAATGGTCATGTGCGGGAACAGATTAAACTGCTGAAACACCATGCCCATCTTTTGACGGTGGCGGTCGATGTTGGTCTTGGGAGCGGTAATGTCCACGCCCTCAAAAAAGACCTTCCCGCCGGTGGGGTCTTCCAGCAAATTCAGGCAACGCAGAAAGGTGGATTTACCGGAGCCCGAGGGTCCGATAACCACCATCACATCGCCGCGGCGGATCTGCGCGTTGACACCTTTCAGCACGTCGATGGAGCCAAAGGATTTGTGCAGATCCTGCACATCGATCAAAATCTCTTTCTCAATGCTCACTCTTGCGCAGCCTCCTTTCCAGCAAGCCCACCAAACGGGTCAAAATAACGACCAATATCAAGTAAATGATCGCCACCGCGATAAGCGGCATGAAATACGAGAACGTACGGCCCGTGATCAGCTCGCCCGCCTTGGTAAGGTCCATGATCCCCACGTAGCCTGCCACCGAGGTCTCCTTAATGAGCACGATAAACTCGTTACACAGCGTAGGCAACACGACCTTGAACATCTGCGGCACCACAATATACCACATGGTCTGTATGTAATTGAAGCCCAAAGAGCGGCCCGCCTCGAATTGACCTTTATCGATTGCCATAATACCGCTGCGGAAGATCTCCGCCACGTAGGCGCCGGAGTTGATACCGAAAGCAATCACTGCCACCATAATGCTGTTGTTGGACGACGCGAACACCACAAAGTACATGATCATCAACTGTACCACCATGGGCGTTCCGCGGATGACTGTCAAGTAGATGTTACAAATGACGTTGGCGATCTTGAGCAACACATAGCCAATGCCGCCGCGCCGTTTCATGGTTTCGCCGTTTTTGTCGTAGGTAGAACGGATAACGGCGATCACCACACCCAACGCAATGCCCAGCAGCAAAGCAAAAAAGGTGATAACAAGCGTGTTTTGCAAGCCATCCAACAGCCATTTCCAACGATTTCCCTTGATGAAATTCAATTCGAATTCCGCGGCGAAATCGGCAGCCCAGAGTTGTATGCCGTTCCACAAATTCTCAAACCATTGTGCCATCGTTAATTCCTTTCAGGCGAAAACGGGCGACGTTTCCGTCGCCCGTAATCCTCGTTATCACGAGTTCTTATTTGATAAACTTATCAACGACTTTCTGGATCTCGCCGTTGTCGGTCAGCTTCTTCAAAGCATCGTTGATTTTCTGGAGCAGTTCGGTATCGTTCTTGTTCACCGCAATGGCGTACTCCTCGTCGGCATAAGCGCCGTCCAGGATTTTCAGACCTTCGTTCTGCTTTACGAACTCCTTGGCGGGCTCGTTGTCGATGATAACGGCCGTCACACGACCCTGCTTCAGATCTTCCACAGCCAACGCACCGGTCTTATAACGGACGACATTGTCTTCGCCGAAGCCCCAGTTTTTAGGCTCGTCGGAAGAATAGATGTCACCGGTGGTATCCTGCTGCACGCCGATCTTAATGCCATCCTTCACGCCGGCGGGTACTTCCTCGCCGTCCACCGTGGTGTAGCCGGTGTAGAAATCCTCATAAGACGCATAGGTGCTGTCGGCCTTTACGATAACGACCTGCTTCGCCTTCGCGTAGGTGGAGGAGAAGTTGACCTGCTCCTTACGCTCGTCGGTAACGGTCATACCCGCCATACCGATGTCGTATTTCTCGGACTGCACGCCGCCCAAAATGACGCCGAAGTCCACGTTCTTGATCTCCAGCTCCATGCCCAGTTCGTCGGCGATCAGGCCGGCGATCTCCACGTCGATGCCCGCGAACTCACCATTGTCATCCACGAATTCGTAAGGCGGGAAAGTGGCGTTGGTCGCCATAACCAGCTTCGGCTTCGCGTCGCCCTGATCCTTGTCGTCCTTTTCGCCGCAGCCTGCCAGCAGGCCCATGCTCAGCAGCAACACCGCCGCCAACAGAACGGATAATCCCTTTTTCAGTTTCATAAAGAATTCCTCCTTAAAAATAAGCTTGATCGTCCTACCCTTGCGGGTGAAGTGCTTACTCACTATAGCACAGGGTGAATAAAAATGCAACTACTTTTTTAAATTTTGTATATTTATACAACAAAAATCCGCTGTTTCTGTGTATTTTTGCGTATTCTCCAGGGTTTTTGGTTGATTTTTATTCATTTCCATGAATATTCATTCACATTTTATGCGAGGTCGTCCGCTTTTATGACTTCCATTTTCGATGGCGTTTGCGGTTGTAGCGAATATTGAGCGCCACGTAGCCGATACACAACAGGATCAGTACCACCAAAAACAGCAAAAACCAGCCGGAAAACAGCACCGCCTTGATACGGCTCCAGGCGGCATACGGAAAACTGTAAGGCGCGTCCTCCCCCGCGGCCACCTGTACGGTGCCAATGCATTTTTCCTCGTAGTACAGCTCCAGCGTTCCCATGACGGTACCTTTTTCCACGGGGGCGGTCAGCCTTTCCTGATCGCAAACGATCTTGCGGGTCACCTTGGTCATATCCACATCTGCCGATACGATGGTAGACAGATCCCGCACCGGCACCAACGATACCGAGTGACGGGCGGCGCAATCGTCTACGGGCAACCGTCCCACCGGCTCGTCCTTGCGCGCCAGCATCTCATAGGTAAAGTCCAGCAGCCCCCAACGGATCAGGCGGCGGGCATCGGCATAGCCGGTGCCCAAAATGTTCCCCTTTTCGTCCTTGCGGGGAGCACCCATCACCACTGCCATGTATTCGTAGCCGTCCTTGGCGCCGTATTCCACCAAGCTGGTTTCGGTCAGCGTACCGCCGGTCTTTCCCCCTACCGCGTAAGTATAAAAATGCTCCGTAGAGGCACGCAGCATGTCATTGCTGGTAGGCCAACTGCGGGTCCTCCCGCCGGATACGGGCTTCACCGTGTATTGGGTCAGTTCCAGCATGGTCTGCAGTTCGGAATACTCCAGCGCATACCGCGCAAAGGTCATGGTATCGCGGGCGGACATGTATTGCCCCTCTTCGTTGAGGCCTACCACGTTGGTGAAGTGGGAATTTTCACAGCCCAGCTCCTGCGCAAAGCCGTTCAGCCCCTCCACAAACTGCTCGGGCGTGCCTGCCAACACGGTGGCGAGCGTCACGGCGCAGTCGGCGGC
>JAFVQV010000073.1 GCA_017504645.1 Clostridia bacterium
CATGCTGTATCAGTACATCGACATGGATGTACCCGTGTGCAGTGTGATCTCCGTTTACGGTGCAGACGGTCAACTGCTGGGGACCTCCACCTTCCCGCAGGCGGGGATTACGTTTTATGAGACCTATCGCAAATGAAAAAGGGCCCGCGTGTTCGTTCGAACACGCGGGCCCTTTTTTATGATCAGCTGTTCAGTGTACGCTCCAGCCAGATACTGCCAATGTCCATGGCATTGTACAGGCCGGTTTTTTCGCTTTTCTTGAGGATACGATCTTTCATGCGGACCTCGGGGTCGGTGGAGAGAAGCTGGACCTGCACCTTATCCGCCACCGTCATATCGCCGACGGTCTTGGTGGTCAGCACCTGCAGCACTACCACGCATTTTTCCGACATATCCCCATAATACAGCATATTGCCGCTGCGTACCAGCGGTTTGCCCTTATAGGTCAGAATGGTTTGATTATCGGCCATTGGGAAACCTCTTTTCTTTGGAGTTTACTCGTGGAGGTAGGAGCGCACCATAGCGCGCAGCAACTCGTCGCGGTCGATCTTGCGGATCAGGCTGCGAGCGTTGTTGTGCGTGGTGATATAGGTGGGATCCTCCGAAAGAATGTAGCCCACCAACTGATTGATGGGGTTATAGCCCTTTTCGCGGAGTGCGTCATACACGGTAGTCAGCACCTGTTTCATCTGCTGATCCTTATCCTGATTCAGGCTGAAGGTCATGGTTTTATCCAACATATCGGAGTCCTCCTGTCACACTAGTATAGGGACTTAACAGTAGTATACGCTATTTTTTTGAAAATTTCAAGGGGTTATGTGCGAAGGGTGCAGCCTTTTTCCTGCAAGCGGTCAAAGATCTTTTTCAATGCCGGGTCGATGTCCGCATCGGTCAAGGTGGCATCGGCGCCGCGGAAGTACAGGCTGAATGCCACACTCTTTTTGCCGGCGGCAATTTGTGCGCCCTGATATACGTCAAACAGCTTGACGGATTCCAACAAATGACCGCCCGCACTGCGGATGGTTCTTTCGATCTCGGCTACCGGCAGCTCCTCGTCACACAACAGCGCCAGGTCTCGTTCGACGGCGGGGAAACGGGGCAGCGGTTTGTACAGGGTGTGCTTTTTCTCCACCGCGGCAAAGAGGGGAGCCAAGGTCAGCTGCGCCACATAGGTGCGCACGCCCAGATCGTACGTATCCGCTGTATCCGGATGGACTTCACCGAATACGCCGATGACTTCGCCCCCTGCCACGACAGCCGCCTGACGGCCGGGATGCAGGTAGGGCTCCTCACTGCGGGTGAATTCCACGCGCAATGCGAAGCGCTCCAGCAGAGTCTCGACAATGCCCTTCAGCGTGAAGAAGTCCTCGCCGTCTCCGTACAGGCCCAGCGCCAGTGCAGGAATCTCATCCGGCTGTTCCGTCAGCGGTAGAGCGTGAGGAACGAACAGCTTGCTCACCTCGAAGAACCGCACTGCGGTATTCTTGCGGTTGTGGTTGGTGGACAGCACCGTCAGCATGCTGGATACCAGCTGTGTCCTCATGGTGGAATATTCCTCACCCAGCGGGTTGATAAGCGTTACCGCGTTGCGGCGGGCATCGTCCGCCGCCAAGTTCAGGGTGTCAGGTGCTTTGCTGCTGATGAAAGAATAGGTGCTGATCTCGCGCATACCCTGTGCAATGAGGGTGGATTTCAGCAGATCGGTGTGGATGCGTTCCGGCAATTTCTTGCCGCGGATAATAGAGCCGGTCATGGGGGTGGCAACGATGTGATCGTAGCCGTATACGCGCATGACTTCCTCTGCCAAATCGGCCCGTCCTTCAATGTCATCGCGGAAGGAGGGAACGGTACATACCAACGTGTCACCCTCCAACACCGTGCGGATCTCCAATCGGTTGAGGATATCTACTATGGCATCGGTGGGGATCTTGACGCCCAGCAAAGCGGTAATGCTGTCGGCAGTGACGCGCAGCACGCGATCCTCCGCCAGCTCCTCATGACAGTCGATAACACCGTCGATGATATCGCCGGCATCCAATTCGGCGATCAGCTGCAGAGCACGGTTCATGGCATATTCGGTGCCACGGGTGTCCACGCCCTTTTCGAAACGAGCAGAGGACTCGGTACGCATGCCCAGCGCGCGGGCGGTGCGGCGAACACTGTCGCGGCGGAACTTGGCGCATTCGAACAGCAGATCGGTAGTGTCGTCCTTGATCTCGCTGTTGAGGCCGCCCATAATACCGGCTAGGCAGGAGGGAGCCTCAGCGTCCGCAATCACCAGCATATCGGAGTTCAGTACGTGATCTTTACCGTCCAGTGTGGTGATGGGCTCACCATCGGCGGCACGGCGCACGATGATTTGGTTGCCGGCAATATCCCGCAGGTCAAAGGCATGCATGGGATGACCTGTTTCCAGCATGACGAAGTTGGTAATGTCCACAATGTTGTTGATGGGACGCATGCCGGCGGCGCGCAGGCAATCCTTCATCCAATCGGGAGAGGGAGCGATGCGCAGATTGCGTACGATGCGGCCCATGTACCGCGGACACAGATCGTAGTCCTGTACGGTGATGGCGATATGATCGTGAATGTCGCCGCCTGCCGTTTGATAAACGGGAGTAGGGGCACGGAATTCCCGCTTCAACGCCACCGCCACTTCACGGGCAATACCCAGCACACTCTGACAGTCGGGGCGATTGCTGGTGATGCTGAAATCGATGATCACATCGTTCAGGTGCAGGATCTCCCGCATATCGGTGCCGGTGGGGACGTCCTCTTTCAAAATGAGGATGCCGTATTCCTCTGCACCGGGATAGTCGGCCTCTTTCAGGCACAGTTCTTCGCCGGAGCACAGCATACCGTCGGAGGGAAGCCCCCGCAACTGCCGCGCTTGATGTGAGTGCCGTTGGGCAACAGAGAATCGTGCAGAGCGGCGGGAACTAGTGCACCTTCAAACACATTCTGCGCACCGGTGATGATCTGAATGGGCTCCTCGGCACCGACGTCCATCTGGCAAATCTGCAGTTTGTCGGCGTCGGGATGCTTTTCCAGTTTGAGAATACGGGCGGCGACCACGTTGTTCATGGTGGTGGAAAGGTCTTCCACGCTTTCCACCTCGAAGCCGCTGAGGGTCATTGTATTGCAAAGCTCATCCACCGAAACGGGAATGTCCACATAGCGTTTCAGCCAATTCAGCGATACTTTCATGGTGTAACCTCCTTAAAACTGGTCCAGGAACCGCTTGTCGTTTTCGAACAGCAGGCGAATGTCGCTGATCTTATAGCGGGTGGTGGTCAGGCGGTCAAGACCGATACCGAACGCGAAGCCGGAGTACACCTCGGGATCAATGCCGCAACCCGCCAACACGCGGGGGTGTACCATACCGGCGCCCAGGATCTCGATCCAGCCGTTGCCCTTGCACACGCGGCAACCCTTTCCGCCGCAGGCGGAGCAGGATACGTCAACCTCCACGCTGGGCTCGGTAAAGGGGAAGAAGGAGGGGCGGAACCGCACCTTGGTGTCGGAGCCGTAGATCTCGTGAGCGAATTGCTCCAGTACGCCTTTCAGATCGCACATGGTGATGCCCTTATCCACTACCAATCCCTCTACCTGATGGAATACGGGGGAATGGGTGGCATCTACCTCGTCCGCGCGGAACACGCGACCGGGGCAGATCATGCGGATGGGGGGCTTGCGCTGTTCCATGGTGCGGATCTGTGCCGCAGAGGTCTGGGTACGGAGCAGCAGATTTTCTGCCAAATAGAAGGTGTCCTGCATATCGCGGGCAGGGTGATCCTTCGGCACGTTGAGCGCTTCAAAGCAGTAGTGCTCGGTCTCCACCTCGGGGCCGTCCACCACGTCAAAGCCCATGGACTGGAAAATATCGATCAGGTCAGCCAGCACGATGTTCAGCGGGTGCAGACCACCCTCGTCGGCGGCTTTGCCGGGCAAGGTCACGTCCAGTCGCTCGGCCAGCAAACGCTGTTCCTTTAAACGGGAGGTGATCTCCTGCTCTTTGGCATCCAAGGCGTTTTCCAGTTCATTGCGCAGCTGATTGATCAGCTGACCCATGGCGGGACGGTCCTCGGCGGGCAAAGCGCCCATGCCGCGCAGCAACGCCGTTACCTCGCCCTTTTTACCCAACAGCCGTACCCGAAATTCCTCCAGTTCCTTGGGCTGTTCCAAATCGGCCAGCTCTGCCAGTGCGCGTTCGCGCAGGGCGTTCAGTTGTTCTTTCATAGCGATCCTCCTTATTGTCGACAGTGCGCCGACATACAAAAAATCTCCGTCCCCAAGAGGGACGAAGATACATTCTCCGTGGTACCACCCACATTCCCGCCGAAGCGGGCACTTTGATGACCGATAACGGGGTCTGCCGTCGATCCTTACCGCCCAACATCGGGAATCGGGACCGAAGCTCAAAAGTGAACTTCCGCTGTGCCGAGCACAGGTCGCTTTCAGCCGATGGCGACCCTCTCTGCGGTGACGGGAAACAGCGTACTCTCTTCGTCAATGCCTCATACCGCTCTATCTTATCATCTTTTTAATAAAAAAGCAAGGAAAACTTAAATTTTCTGCCATTCATTGCTTTTTTTACATGCTTTTTTGCACAATTTCCGGTTTACAGAAGCGGAAAAGTATGGTATACTATCGCTGTATATTCTGCAATCGGGAGAAAGGGGTGGAACGTGTGATCTCTGTAGTGACATCAGGAAAGGGCGGAGCCGGCAAGTCGACGGTTTCGGCAGGCCTTGGCTGTGCGCTGGCACGGCGGGGAAGGCGCGTTCTGCTGGTAGACGGGGACGCGGGTTTGCGTAGCCTGGACGTGATGCTGGGCATCGGCGGTGCCGCTGTATATGATATGGCGGACATCTTCTCCGGTAACTGCAGTCCTGTGCGGGCGGTATATCCATCACCTATTTGTCCCAATGTGTTTGTAATTCCCGCGCCGGTCAACCTGGAGCAGCTGGCGTCTCCCGATGACATGGCGGCACTGTGCCGCGGTTTTGCCCGTTATTACGATGAGGTCATCATCGACTGTCCCGCCGGCGTGGGACGGGGCTTTAAAACGGCGGTGGCCGGTGCCGATCGCGCCTTTGTGGTGACCACACCCGACATGGTGTGTGCCCGTGATGCGCAGATCGTGGCGCATCTGCTGCGGGAAAAACATATTCCCTCGCGTCTGATCATCAATCGTCTGCGTCCTCACCCCATTCTGCGGGGGAAAATGCCGGACATCGACGAAGTGATCGACACGGCAGGTTTACAGCTCATCGGCGTACTGCCGGAGGACGAGCAGGTCGCCGTTGCCAACGCTTACGGCAAGCCCTTGCCGATAGAGAGTTATGCATCGGAATGCTTCGCCAATATCGCCGGTCGGTATTTGGGTGAGGACATTCCCTTGGCTGAACTTAAAAAAATGCAGGCTTAAGTTTTCAAATACAAAGGAGAGGAAAAACGATGAACATTGCCTTGATCGCCCACGATGCCAAAAAAGAATTGATGGTGCAGTTCTGTATTGCCTATTGCGGCATCCTGAGTCGTCATAATCTGTGCGCCACCGGTACCACGGGAAAAATGGTGGCGGAGGCCACCGGCTTGCAGATCACCCGATACCTCAGCGGTATGCTGGGCGGTGGACAGCAGATCGCCGCCCGTGTCTCCTGTGACGAGATCGATCTGCTTTTGTTTTTCCGCGATCCTATGGCGGCCAAGGAAAACGAAGTGAGCGAGAACGACATGTTCCGCCTGTGTGATATGCGCAATATTCCTGTCGCCACCAACATCGCTACCGCCGAGGTGCTGATCCACGGTCTGGAGCGCGGTGACCTTGACTGGCGTAACATCGTCAATCCCGGGAATTTATAAAAACAGAAGGTAGTATAACTATGGCACTCATTACGAAAGCGATTCGCGGCACGCAGGATGTGCTGCCGTCGGAAAGCAGTCAATGGCAATATGTAGAGCAAACGGCAATGCAGGTGGCGCGGGACTACGGGTACCGTGAGATCCGCACCCCTGTGTTTGAGCATACGGAGCTTTTCCAACGCTCGGTGGGAGAGACCACCGACGTGGTACAAAAGGAAATGTACACCTTTGAGGACAAGGGCGGTCGTTCCATCACCTTGCGTCCCGAGGGAACGGCGGGTGCGATGCGTCTGCTGTTGGAGCATGGCTTGAACAACGAGGTCATGCCGGTCAAGGTGGCGTACAACACCTCCTGCTATCGGTACGAAAAGCCACAGGCAGGTCGTTTGCGTGAATTCCACCAGTTTGGCGTGGAATGCTATGGTGCGGCGTCGCCCATGGCGGATGCGGAAATGATCGCCCTTGCTATGGCGGTGCTGAAAGCATTGTCGGTAGAGGGCGTTTCCCTGCACATCAATTCCATTGGCTGTCCCACCTGCCGTGCGGAGTATCACAAGGCACTGAAGGCGTATTTTGCCGCTCATACGGACGAGCTGTGCGAGACCTGCTGCGGTCGCTTGGAGCGCAATCCCATGCGTATTCTGGATTGCAAATCGCCGGTATGCTCTGCCATTGCTGCTGACGCGCCTGTCATCACCGATTATCTGTGTGACGAGTGTGCGGAGCACTATGCAAAGGTGCAGGATTATTTGCGCGAGGCGGAAATCCCGTTTTCTACCGACCCCCATATCGTCCGTGGGCTGGATTACTATACCCGCACGGTGTTCGAACTGGTCTCCGACGCACTGGGTGCCCAAGCGGTTGTGTGCGGCGGCGGTCGGTACGACGGATTGTGCGAGGAAATGGGCGGCCCTCATTTGCCGGCCCTTGGCTTCGCTATGGGCTTAGAGCGATTGCTGATGGTGCTGCGCGCGCAGAATGCACCTTTCCCCAAAGAACCGACCTGTGAGGTGTACTTTGCCTCTATGGGCGAGCAAGCGGCGCGCCGTTGCTTTGCCATTGCCCGCAGTTTGCGTGAGGGTGGCGTGGCAGCCGAGTGCGATACGGTAGGTCGCGGCCTGAAAGCCCAGATGAAATACGCCAACAAGATCGGTGCGTTGTACACCATCGTGGTGGGCGATAACGAACTGGAAACAGGCAAAGCACAATTGAAGGATATGCAGACGGGCGAACAGACCGAAATCGATCTGGACGATAGCTTATATACCGTTCTGTACAACAAATCTCTTGATCGGCAGTTGGC